>CAIXZI010000482.1 GCA_903923915.1 uncultured Bacteroidota bacterium | reverse complement strand
TTAATGATTGGAAATATGTTTTCTGTCTGTACGTTTATCTTACCTGTTTGCATATGTATTTAATTTTTGTTTTCTATAATCAATTTTGTTGCCAAAGATACTAAGCGTGACTGATTGACAGTTTTTTGAATCCTTTCTTTAGGAAACAAACTATTTTGGCTAAAGCCAATTTGGTTTTAGCTATAGTTTCACGCCCTAAAGGACGTGGCTATTTCAAATAAAAAAATCCCGAAATGTTGCCATAACGGGATTTTAAATTTATTTAAAGTTAAAATTAAGCTACTCCGGTTTTTCTAACTCCTGCTGTTTTTTTAACACCTTTACTGGTAGCTACTTTTGTAGTATCTGGCTTATGTTTTGCTGCCACCTTTTTAGGTTTTTCTTCGGTATGTGCTTTTGGTTTATCTTCAGAAGCATCGGTTCCTTTTTCTTTAAGATTGCCTGTTGCTTGTAAAGCATTATACCAGTTAAATAATTTACGCATGTTTGATGCGTGAACGCGTTCTTTATCGTAATCAGGTAATACGCTTTCAAAATAAGCTACAATTTGTTTTTCATCCGCTTTATGATCTATACATGCGCCGCCTTTTTCTTTATCGAAAATAGACTTCATAATTTCAGATACAGGTTTGTTATCGCCTGTGGTAAACATACTAATGTCTTCTAAAGTTGATATTTGCTGGTGCGAATATATTGGAGAACGTTTTTTATCGTTTAATGATTCAGCAATAACGCCATTTTTCATTTGTCCAACCACTTTATATAAGCCGGGCATTCCGCTAATTGAGATAATTCCTTCTAAATTCATAGTTAAAGATTTGAGTGCAAAAATATATATTTATTATTTAAAATACGGTGTTGATTTTGGTCCGGATGTATTACCAACTGCTGTTCCATAACCCGGGTTCCAGTTATAGCGTATCATTACTTCCAGCCCGCCTTGCAGCCTACTGTAAGGTGTAAGTGGCGATAAGTTTATATCATAACTTGCGCCAACTCCATATTTACCAAATTCAAATAATATTTGCGGAATAAAGGCATCTGTTGAACGGTAATAAGCACCTGCCGAAAATGCCATAGATTTAGTTAAGTTGCTACGGGCTGCTGCTTCAGAAATAATGTATCTAAACATAACACCTGCATTAAGCTCGAAAGATGGACCTTGAAACATTAACATATAACTTGGAATAATATTAGCTTTTACACGTGGCAAAGCAATGGTAAAACTTGCGTGGGTAATGTATTTTAAATATTGTGCTTCTCCGGTATTGTAAAAAGATACAAGCGGTGTATTTACATGATACATAGAAAATCCAATATCAAAGCGATGCCCATCATTAGAGCTTATAAAACGTTCGCTTTTGCTAAAATGATAATTAACTCCAAAACCAAAATCGGCATAATTTACTTGCGTGGTTGGCACCGTTTCTCCTTGAATATTAGCATCGTACTGGTAGCCATTGTATTGGTTTTCCCATTGGAAATTACTTCCGGTAATACGTCGTTGGTCAAAAGAACCTGTTGCTGCAAAGGATAATTTACCATGTGCTCCGGTATTTACCACAACACCTAAAATACCGCCAATGTGTAATTGAGTCATTTTTCCGGCTCCGGCTACATCTTGATAAGCCATTAAACCCGTGGTTAAATAAGCTTTACGTGTTTTGGTATGCTTAACCGCAAACTCTGCCGATGCGCCATAAGTTCTATACGGCGTAGAAATACTCTGCCACTGACTACGGTAATTAAGCATAGCACGCACATCATAAGAAACTGCGCAAAGAGCGGGATTTATATAAATGGTGGCCTCGTTATACTGCGAGTAATGTGGATCTTGCGCTAATGCTTGTTTAGTTTGCAAAAGCGAAATTGTTATTACGGTAAGAAGTAAAAATCTTTTCATGTTCTTATCTCATTAATGTAACGTTACCTTTTTTCTTAACCTCTGTGCCGCTACTTAAAAAGCCATCAACGGTGTACATAAATACATCGGTATCCATAATTTTATTTCTAAACGTACCATCCCAACCGTAAGCTGGGTCGGTACTTTCAAATACTTTTTCGCCCCAACGATCAAATATTTTAAATGAGAACTGGCTTATAACGCAATTGCTTTTTACGTGCAACACATCATTCATCCCGTCTCCGTTAGGAGAAAATGCGGTTGCTATATAAACATCTTTACAAATAATATCTACGTTAATAATTACAGAGTCTATACTCGAACATCCGTTTACGTCTGTAACGGTTAATATATATTGGGTAGTTATACTTGGTGTTATGGTAGGTTTTATACAAGAGCCACTATTGCAACTCATATAGCTTGAATCTGATTGTGTCCAATTATAATCTATTATATGTCCTTGACCCGAGCTTGCAGAAGCATCTAAATTAGTTGAATTTCCTTGTTCTATAGTTTGGTCTATGCCTGCATTAGCTCTTGGGCCAGGAAATACCGTGACACTGTCTGTTTTAGTGGATGTTTGACCTATTCCGTTAGTAACGGTTTCAATAACAGGATAAGTTCCATAATTATTTAAACCACTATTAACATAATAACAAACTTTAAACGAAGGAAGCGGTTTATTATTTGTCATATCATACACCACTGTATCTCCATGCAAAACAGACCCTGGTGGGTTATAAATGTGCCCGTTACCTGCACTTGCACCTGCAAATACCCAACTGTAAAACAATGGTTTAGTGCTGTTATTTTGTGTAAGATCTTTAAATGTAATACAATGCCCTGTACATATTGTATCTGTACTTTCGGTAAAGTTAGTTTTTGGCGGCGTACAGGTATTAACTACAATGCTTGCCGTTGCTGTATTGTGTTTAACACATATACCTCTTACAAACACCGTATATATTACCCCAGTAGCCGGAGGAAGAATGGTTGGTTGAGCAACAACGGTATCACCTGTTACGCTAATAGAAGAGAAGGGTGCGGGCGTCCAAGAATATTGATAAACCGGATTTATATTGGTATTATTAGGGAAATAAGCAATTAATTGATCTTTTTGTCCACTACAAATTATATCATATTCAGTACTAATGGCAACATTAACCGTATCTCCAATGCGCACTAACACAGAATCAGCATTTCCAACACAACCATCTAAAGTAGGTGTTACATAATATTTTGTTGGAACGGTTGGTTTAGCAATAACAGGCGTTCCTACCGTATCTGATAAGGCTGTGTGTGGTGACCAGGCATACGTAGTACCAACAGAAGGCGTACTTGTAACACTTAATGTAGCCCCCATTTTATTACAATTGTCAACCGTATCAGAAAGCACATGCGCTGTTGGGGTTGGTTTTACTAAAATTTTAACAATGTGAGAAGGCGTATAAGGCGGGCAACCAGGCACATGAACCACAATGGTATCTAAAAACAACGTATCAACTAAGCCATGATAAATGGGAGTTTGATATACAGTAGCTCCTACATTTGTTCCAAGTCCGGCATTAAATGCAGCTCCCCAATGATAGGTAGTATTTACAGGCATACCGGTTACGGATAATAAAGTTGATGACCCCGCGCAAATTGTATCATTAGGCGGGTAATTTGGCGTAGGTTTTACTCCTACAGTTACTGTTACAGCAACTCGCGGTGAGTTACAACCGGCAACACTGGTTCCGGTAACACTATACGTTACATAAGGAGATGGAATACCTGTTGGGTTAACATTAACACTATCTCCAAGCGGAGGATTTAATAGGGTTGGTGGCACTACCGAAGGAGCTTGAGTCCAGGTATAGGTGCTTGCGCCTGTTGCATATAAATTGGTGCCTGTCCAACCCAAACAAACAAAAGGGTTTGGCGGAGATACCGTAACCGTTGGCGTTGGATTAACCATAATGGTGTAGGTATTAAAAGCCAAATTGGTAAAAGCATTTGAAGAATCTATGCCGTTAAACTGACTGCTTGCTATTACAACAATAGAATATGTGCCAGGTGTGTTAAACGTCATATCAATACCATTTTGTCCTAAAGAAGGATGTGCCGGGTTAAGAATAACATTAGTAGAAGGATAAACCTCCCATTGGTAACCCAATATATTACCCTGACTTGCATAACCTGTAAAATGATAAACTGTATTTGTGCAATACACAAAATTGTGGTTTGATGTATCTGGCGAAAAAACAGCTACAGTATCAAGTGTTGAAACGCCTGCGCCTATTCCGGTAGCTAATAACTGAATATTATCAATAGCTACAGACGGTGCGGTTCCTAAAGAATCATCGTTATTAATCCATTGAAAACCTAACCTTATGGCTCCATTATTATTTGCCGATGCAGGAAGGTTGTATGAAAAAGTTGTCCAAATACCTGTAGTTTTTCCTCCTGTAGAAGTACAAGTATTAGTTGGCGGAGGTGTAGGCCCCGTTATTGGATTAATCTGAGACCATAAAGCCCCATCAAAATACCAAACATTCATAGAGTCGCCTAAACTACCACCTAATATATAATCAAATTGTAAAGAAATACCAGTTTTACCCACGCAATTAATAATGGGAGATTCTGCTCTAACATTTGTTCTTACAGCATTGGTTTTAATACCCGGATCGTAAAAAGCGCCGCAATCTCCAATTGGACAAAGAGCCGAATAAGGAGAACCTTGTACACTTCCAATATGCAAGGTTCTATTAACCAAGCCAGCGCTATCTAAACAACCCAATCCACAAGAGTTTGGATTTCTTCCACCTTCTGTTTGACTGATATACCAAGAATTTGCAAAAGGATCGTTAACACCAAGTGGGTTAACAGTCCATAAGCCATTAGAGCTATTAAATCCATTAGCTAAAGTAGCCTGATTAGCGCTACATGTAGTTCCATTGCCAAAAGTTTCTCCCCAAAAAAGGGTTTGAGACTTTAAGGCCATAGAACACAAAACACAAATCAGCAAGTAGATATTTTTCATACCCCGTTTTTTTTGGTTTACGAATGTAGGCATTTTCTTTAAATAAAAATAAAAATCCTCCATTATTACGTTTTCATGGTTAAGATTTCGTTAGCAATTAGTATTGGAAAAGGTAGTTTTTTAAGTTGCTTTAAGGCAACTGGCTGGTACTTTGAGTTGCCAAACTTCTTTACATCCAAATATGTAAATCGGGCAAAAATGGTTTGATGAGATAATTGGTGTTTTTTGTGTGCCGTTTGTTTGATTATTTTAAAATTATTGGCTTTTGTTTTTAGAATTTCTGCTTTCATTTGTTCT
>CAIXZI010000481.1 GCA_903923915.1 uncultured Bacteroidota bacterium | reverse complement strand
ACAATTTGAACTTCTGTAAATCTTGTTTTTTTCATCTTAAATTGTCTTTTAAAGTTAATTATTATATATTTAATCAACTTTTAAATGGTCCAATTTCAGGGGAGCTTACAACAAAAAAAAGGTGTAGGTGCCAAACTAATGACAACAGTAAAAACTCATCTTAAAACTATCGACATTAACGCAATAATTTTATTTACAGGTAAGGATTACTTCCCTTTTGACTTTTATTTAAAATCTGGTTTCAATACCATGGAAGAAATGCGAATGATGCATTTTGGACAAGTTGAATAAAATTGTATAGCATACTGCCAAGCTAAAATAAGTGGACGCTATGAATACAAAAATGTCCGCTTCTGCTAACATGCATTAGCCATTAATTTTAGAAACTTTCTAATAGAAATAGGATGCAAAGAAAATTACTTCTCCTCTTCTTCGTCCGCATTAATATCTAAATCAACGTCAAAAACAGGTACGTTTAAAATTTCTTTCTTCAAAATGCTTTTTTCTAAAGAGAGTAAAAAGGC
Source organism: uncultured Bacteroidota bacterium (assembly GCA_903923915.1). Taxonomy (GTDB): domain Bacteria; phylum Bacteroidota; class Bacteroidia; order B-17B0; family Aurantibacillaceae; genus PALSA-968. Next base: position 2,374 of record CAIXZI010000481.1, on the reverse strand, counting down.
AGGCAGTAATATTAAATTGCTGGTGTAAGCTATAAGCAGGGTTAAGGATAACAATATACCAAGTGCAGCAGTACCACCAAAATCAGAGAAACCAAACATGGCAAAACCGGTGGTTAATATAATGGCGGTATAAATCATGCTAATGCCGGTTTCGTGTATGGTTAAGCTAACCGCTTTAGATATGCTTAGTTTGTTTTTACGTATCTCGTGTCGGTATTTGGTAAGAAAATACAAAGTTCCATCACTTGATATGCCAAAGGCAATACTAAATACTAAGATGGTACTGGGTTTTAAAGGTACGTGTAGGTAACCCATAATACCGGCGGTTATAAGCAGGGCAATTAAACTTGGGATGATAGAAATTAAAATCATACGTGGCGATGCAAACAAACTAAACATAAGGATGGCAATTAAAATAATGGCCAGCACTACACTTTCTAACAGGTTGGTAATTAAAAACTCATTGCCTTTTAAAAACATTACGCAGTTGCCGGTTAGCTTAACATCATAACGTTCGTTTTCCTGCATCCAGGCATTTTTGTCGTAATCAAAATTAAAAGCACTATCGGCACGAGGCTTTAACTCGCGCAACAATTGCTTAATACGCACCGATCCTACATCTTTTATATTGGCACTAATACGCGTAACTTTTTTGGTGCTATCTATAAAAGCCAATAATTGTTTTTGAGAACTTTCTTGGTTTTGTTGCATATACTCGGCCAGTTTTTTTAGTTCCGTAACCGAGGGTAGGCGGTAATACTTAGGGTCTCCGCCCTTATAAGCCTGGTAAAAAAACTTAACTCCTTCGGTAACCGATAAAGGTTTTGAAAACTCGGGGTACTGCGCCAATACCTTTTGCATTTTGTTAATGCGGTATAAAGCACGTGCGCTGTTAGAAAACACCCCGTTTTCGCGCTTGGTATCAACCGTAATTTCAAAAGGAAGTACGCCGCCATTATGGTCTTCAAAATAATGTAAATCAGTTAGGATAGGGTCTTTTTTAGGTAAATCATCTACTACATAACCAATGGCTTTTAATTTAGTAATGCCATAGCCTGCCACTAAACAAAGCGCAATGGTTATGGCATAAACTATGGTTCTTTTATGTATGGTAAACATATCTATGTTTCTTAAAAAGGCGGTTAACCTTTTTCCTTCGATGTGCTTAATGTGCTTATCGGGAGGAGCGGGTAAGAAGCTAAAAATGGCAGGCACAATCATCATCGAAAAAACGTACGTAGCCATTACGCTGATAGAAGAGATTAAACCAAACTCAAAAAAGATGTAATTTTTAATGGTGCAAAACACGGCAAAGCCAATGGCTGTAGTAAAATTGGCAAAAAATAAAGAAACGCTGCTGCGCTCTACCGCCATGTGCAGGGCTTTTATTTTATTACGGTGGCGGGCAAATTCGGTATGGTACTTATTTAAAATTAAAATACAATTGGGTACGCCTATAACAATAATTAATGGTGGAATGATGGCACTCATAGCCGTTAGCTTAAACCCAAACAGCACAACCAAACCAACACTAAATACTACGCCGCAACAAACTACCAATAGCGAAAAGATAACCGGGTAAAAACTGCGGAAAAAGAAATACAACACCAAGCCCGCCATAAAAATGGTGAGCGCTAAAAAGAAGGTGGTTTCATGCTGAATTTTGCGTGCTACGTTTGTACGTATATAAGGCATGCCCGAGTAATGAAGTGCTATGCCTGTTTGTTTAGAAAACGCATCGCCTTTGGCTTTCAGCGAATCTGTAATGGTTAAACGGTTTTTGGTATTTAAGTCTTTTTTACCAAAGGTTACGGCTATTAAAGTAGAGTTTGTTTTGCTGTTAAATATAATACCATCGTAAAACTTAAGGGTGGTAATCTTTTCCCAAAGAGCATCTAACTCTTGTTGAGTTTTAGGTTGCTGAGTAAAGAGTTTTTTCATCTCAAACTTACCCAAACTATCATTCAAGGTAATTTCTTGCAACCTGCCAACCGATAAAACGTTTTCAATGCCTTGTGTAGTTTTTAGTCTATCGCCTAAATTGCACCAGGCATTAAAATTTTCTAATTTTTTAAGTGGTGTAATATCGGTGCCAATTACTAACACAGAACCATCTTGCCCGAATTTACTTTTAAAATATTCGTAATCAATGCTGGCTGTATCGCTATCGGGCAGCAACTTAGCAAAGTAGTAGGTAATTTCTACATCTTTGGCTTTGTAACCCATAAATGCGGTAGCGACTGCCACAAAAAGCAGAAAAAGTATTCTATATCTTAATATTACACGCGCAAAAAATTTCCACATAATTTGAAATTGTTATGCAAATAACGTAATAATTTAAATTTAGTATATGAATAGTTTTAAAGAATATTGT
>CAIXZI010000480.1 GCA_903923915.1 uncultured Bacteroidota bacterium | reverse complement strand
TAAATTATATCACTCTATTACTTCTGCAACAGAAATGACTTGTACTCGTCAAGAATATGATTGGGATAAAGTTAAACTTACTAACGAAAATGGAGTTCCAACTTACGATGTAGGTGTTATAAAATTATTCCCATTACAATTAGGCAACCAGTAATATGGATGAAGTAAAAAAACAGAACGATAATTCTTATATCATTCAATTAGACGGACTCCGTTTTTTTGCCATACTATCTGTTATGATAGGGCATTGGCTGCAGTGGCAAATTAATCGACCCTTTATAAACGGATTTCCCTTTGGAAATGGAGTTACCTTGTTTTTTGTACTTAGCGGTTTTTTAATCACCGATATTTTATTAAAAAATAAAATAAAATCGGTAGAAATTTCTATCCCAAAATCAACGCTATTAAAATCATTTTATGCGCGTAGGGTGCTTAGAATTTTTCCGCTTTATTTTGCCACCATTCTTTTTTTGTATTTTATTTCCTACCAAAATACTCGACAAGTTTTTCCTTGGTTGGTAACCTTTACATCAAATATTTATGAATCTATCCATAATACTTTTATTGGAGATTTTAATCATTTTTGGTCGCTTGCAGTTGAAGAACAGTTTTATTTATTTTGGCCATGGCTCATCATTTTAATCCCAACGAAGCACAGCGAAAAAATTATTATTGGCTTGATTAGCCTTTCTATTCTTACAAAAATTTATCTGTTTATTTATTTTCCTGATAAGTGGATGGCTAACTCCTACTTTACATTAAGCTGTATGCATGCTTTAGGTATTGGTGCTTTAATTTCTTACTGGAATATTTACCGTAAAGATATAACAACCTATTTCTCTTCATTTAGTTGGGTTTATACAAGTATACTTGTTTATTTTTCTATCCATTACATTGGCTTTTTTTATAAACTAAATTGGTTGCATGAAACTATTGACAATGTTCTTTTTGCTTTAATGTCGGCCATCATTATAAATTATGCCTCGCAAAATAAATTTAAAGGCATTGCAAAATATATTCTCGAAAACGATTTTGTAGTTTACTCGGGTAAAATTTCTTACGGTTTATACGTGTTTCATTTATTTGTACCAGGCTTTTTTTGGAGTTACTTATCTCCTAAATTAGGCTTGGGTGTAAGTAATAAATATACGGCTTGCGTTATCTTTTATTTAGTAAGCTTTGTAATGGCACATATATCTTGGAAGTTGATGGAAAACCCTATCAATAATTTTAAAAAATATTTTCCGTATTTAAAGGCTAAGAAGTAGGGAGATATAAATTTTAATTAATGGTAGTCATGTTGAGCCTGTCGAAACATTGTGTTACCTGCCCATTTCCTTCGACAAGCTCAGGATGAGCTTTCGCTCTGAAATAAAATATTTTTTCTATGGAAAATTTTACTTAGATGCTAATCTAACTCCCATTACATATTTCAGCACCGCATCTTTTTCTTCAACAGAAATTTTTGCTTTACGAGCCATATTATCTATAATACCCGGAAGTTCTTCTGCACTAAAATTGGTAATCTCTTTTGCACCATGACATCTAGTACAAGCTTCTCCATAATAAACAATCGTTCCTTTTTTTAGTTGATCGGTGGTTGCATCCGGATATTTTGTTTTGGCGGCAGCTAATTGCGCCTCCATTGGATTAACAGCCGGAGTAGTTGTTGCCGTTGTTTTACCACCTTTAGGACTACATGCAATTAATAAAACAACAACACTACTTAAAAAAAAGAATTTTTTCATTTATTAAAATTTATTTTTCTTCTTTAAAATCCCAGGTTTCTAAAAACTTAGTAGTATAATTTCCTTTTCTGAAATCTTCGTTTTGCATTAATTTTAAATGGAATGGTATGGTGGTTTTTACGCCTTCAATAACATACTCACTTAACGCGCGTTGCATTTTTGCAATAGCTTCTTCGCGTGTTTGTGCTACGGTAATTAATTTTCCAACCATACTATCGTAGTTTGGAGGAATAGTATAACCGCTGTAAACATGGCTATCTACACGCACTCCGTGTCCGCCGGGTGTATGCAGGGTAGTAATTTTACCCGGAGATGGCGCAAAGTTTCTGAAAGGATCTTCCGCATTAATACGGCACTCGATAGCGTGTAATTGCGGGTAGTAATTTTTACCAGAAATAGGAACGCCTGCAGCTACTAAGATTTGTTCGCGTATTAAATCGTAATCAATAACTTCTTCTGTAATAGGATGCTCAACTTGTATGCGCGTATTCATTTCCATGAAATAAAAATTGCGATGCTTGTCAACCAAAAACTCAATAGTACCAACACCTTCGTAACCAATCGAAAGCGCAGCTTTCACAGCAGCATCGCCCATTGCATCACGCAATTCAGGTGTCATAAATGGAGAAGGAGTTTCTTCCATTAATTTTTGATGGCGACGCTGAATAGAACAATCACGCTCACTTAAATGACAAGCCTTGCCATACTGGTCTCCAACAATTTGAATTTCTATGTGGCGAGGCTCTTCAATATATTTTTCCATGTACATGGCTCCATTGCCAAAAGCAGCAGCAGCCTCTGTTGTAGCGCTATCCCAAGCCGCCTGAAAATCTTCTTCTTTCCAAATGATGCGCATACCTTTACCACCACCACCAGCAGTAGCTTTTATGATGACAGGATATACAATATCTTTTGCCAGTTCAATTCCTTGTGCAGCACTTTCTAAAAGTCCCTCTGAGCCCGGTACGCAAGGCACACCATTTTTTATCATGGTTGCTTTGGCATTACTTTTATCACCCATTGAGTTAATCATTTCGGGAGATGCGCCAATAAATTTTATTTTATTTTGACGACAGATTTCGGAAAATTTTGCGTTCTCAGATAGGAAGCCATAACCCGGATGGATGGCATCTGCATTAGTAATTTCGGCAGCAGCAATAATGCTAGCCATATTTAAATAACTTTCTTTGCTTGGTGGAGGACCAATACAGACAGCCTCATCGGCAAATTTTACGTGTAACGATTCTTTATCAGCAGTAGAGTAAACGGCAACTGTTTTTATACCCATTTCTTTGCAGGTACGTATAACACGTAATGCAATTTCTCCGCGATTAGCTATTAATATTTTTTTAAACATTCCTTATTAATTAAAGATTGAAAATTTAAGATTCAAAATTGAAAAAACTCAAGATGAAAGTTCAAAGTATATCATACCCTTTGAATTTTTAATCTTGAATTTTAAACTTTAAATTATTTAAGCTGTTGGATCTACTAAGAAAAGTGGTTGATCGTATTCTACCGGGGTAGCATCGTTTACCAGCACTTTTACAATTTTACCTTTAATATCACTTTCAATTTCGTTAAACAATTTCATGGCTTCAATAATACAAACCACTTTACCTGCACCAATTTCATCGCCTACGTTTACAAATAAAGGCTTATCAGGACCCGCAGAACGGTAGAAAGTACCAATCATAGGCGATTTAATAGTTACATATTTCGCATCGTCATTACTTGCAACTGGAGCGACAGCTGCCGGTGTACTTGATTCAGCAGCCGGTGCAGTTTGTTGTTGAGGCGCTTGCTGATAATTTTGTTGTGGAGCCTGCATGTATTGTTGAGGCGCTTGCTGGTAAATTACCTGTGCTTCGTTTTTTTTGCCTGCCGGAGTTTTTATTACAATCTTAACTTCTTTGGTTTCAAGCTCTACTTCGCTTACACCCGATTTAGCTACAAATTTTATTAAATCTTGGATTTCGGTTAGTTTCATAGTTATTGTTTTTATGTTAGTTGATGATGTATTTGTGTTTTGTTGTGTGTCTTTATTTAATAAGCCCATTTTACCCAAATTGCGCCCCAGGTAAATCCTCCTCCAAAAGCAGAAAGAATAAGGCTGTCTCCTTTTTTAAATTGCTTTTCGTAATCCCATAATAAAAGTGGTATGGTGCCTGCAGTTGTGTTTCCGTAGCGTTCAATATTCATTAAGACCTTTTCAGAGCCAAGTCCCATACGCTCTGCGGTAGCATCAATAATACGTTTGTTAGCCTGATGCGAAACCAAATAATTAATATCTTCTGATTTTAAATTGTTACGCTTCATTATATCAACAGATACTTCGGCCATATTGTAAACAGCATGTTTAAATACAGCTTGCCCTTCCTGATAAACGTAATGCAATTTTTTATCTACCGTTTCATGCGAAGCCGGCATTAGCGAGCCACCGGCTTTCATTTGTAAATGCTGGCGACCGGCACCATTGGTTTTTAAAATAAAATCTTGTATGCCCACTTCTTCAGTAGTTGGTTCTAACAAAACAGTTCCTGCACCATCGCCAAAAATTACACAGGTAGAACGATCTTCGTAATCTAAAATAGAGCTCATTTTATCAGCTCCAACAATTACTACTTTTTTATACGTACCGTTTTGAATGAATTGCGCACCTGTAACCAAGCTGTATAAAAAACCGCTGCAAGCCGCACCAATGTCATAACTCCAGGCTTCGGTAGCGCCAATTTTATCGCAAATAATATTGGCTGTTGCCGGAAAAACCATATCGGGTGTAACCGTAGCACAAATAAGTAAATCTATTTCTTTTGGCGAGATGCCTCTTTTTTTACATAATTCTAAAACCGCAGCAGCAGCCATATCAGATGTGGCTTTGCCAGGCTCTTTTAAAATATGGCGTTCTTTAATGCCGGTACGGCTCATAATCCACTCATCTGTAGTGTCAACCATTTTTTCAAGCTCTTTATTGCTTAAAATATAATCGGGTACGTAGCCCGCAACAGCTGTTATGGCGGCTCTTATCATGGTTAAATAAATGCTTGTTTTATTTTCTCAGGCAGGTTTGCATCTGAGGTTTCTTTTGCTAAAATTAAACTGTTTTTTATGGCCAATGGAGATGATATACCGTGACAAATAATTACAGTAGAGTTGATTCCTAAAATAGGAGTGCCTCCGTAAATCTCATAATTAAATCGATCAAAAAATTCATCCGATTTACCTTTCTTTTTAAGCATTACGTAAAAAGATTCTGAGTTTTTTAAAACCACATTGCCTGTAAAGCCTTCGCAAACTACCACATCAGCCTTATCATTAAATAAATCACGCCCCTCAACATTGCCGGTAAAATTAAAGTCTTTAGAATCTTTCATTAAATCGTAAGCTGCACGCGAGACTAAATTTCCTTTTTCGGCTTCTTCGCCAATATTTAAAAGGGCAACCCTTGGGTTTTTTATTTTATAAACGTGTTCTGCAAATAAAGAACCTAAAATACCAAATTGATAAAGTACATCGGGTTTG
>CAIXZI010000479.1 GCA_903923915.1 uncultured Bacteroidota bacterium | reverse complement strand
TTTTTGTTTTATTTTTTCTCTTCAGTTGCAGCAGGCTTTTTTGTCTCTGCTTTATCTTCCGTTACCTTATCTTTCTTTTCAGTATCTTCTTTCTTCTTTTCCTCTGCTACAACAGGTGCTGCAACAATGGGTTTAACTTTCTTTTCATCGCTAAATTTTTTAATGCAAACTACCTGGTTCTTATATTTTAAATTAATGATGGAGTATTTGTTCCAACCATCAACACTATTTAATCCTTGTGTGTAAAATATTTTTAGTTTCTCAAATTTATCTGCGATGTCGTCATCGTTGCCAAAAATTATTTTCTGATTTCCAATTGCAGGATATAATTCAATTTCTCTGTCGTTGTTGATGTACATTTGAATGATCAAACTATTCAGCAACGAATCATTTTTAATGTAGTTGGCTACTTCGTAAATATCATCTATAACAGTAATGGCTTTAAAGGCCGAATCTTTTTCAATTTGTGGTACAGAAATATTATAAAACTGAGAATATTTTTCAGGAATGAAACCGTTTACAATTAAAACCCTTGCGGTGTAATGATCTGCCAAAGGCATAACCGTTGCGTGGTTATCTATGTAAAAACTTTCTCCTTTTGAGTTGATTATTCTTACAATCGGTTTACGTTGTTTAATACTGATGCTTACATCGCCATTAACGGTAACCGCAACTTCCGAACTGGCAATAGATGGATGCGTATTTAAAGCCCTTTCTATTTTATAGACATTGATATCTTTCATCGGTTGATTGACGAACGTATCATTTCTATCTTTCAAAAAGTTTAAAATATCATCTTCATCCAAAAAACTATTGTCGTCATCTTTTTCAATAACGATGTCAACTTTTTTACCCTTCACTTTATTTTCACTCGCTGTTACAAAAGCCAACGAGCTTATTAATCCTGCAATTCCAAGAAACCAAAGAACTAGTACTCCTATTTTTTTAAAATTGATCTTCTTCATTTTTTATTTGGGCGTTTCCCTCGCTATACTCGGGTCGGGCTTTCCGCTACAATCTTTTGTTGCTTACAACAAAAGGATTTTCGCTTCAATCCCTAACGCTATTTCTTCTCTTTCAATAATTTCTCAATCGGCTCAACCAACGTATCTATATCTCCTGCGCCTAATGTCAGCAGCACTTCTGTATCATGTTCTTTTAAATAAGTAAGCACTTCGTTCTTCTGCAACACCTTTTTGTTAGTCGATTTCATCTTACCCAACAACATTGCCGATGTAATTCCTTCAATTGGTTTTTCACGTGCCGGATAAATATCTAATAACAAACATTCATCCAGCATATCCAAACTCTCGGCAAAGCCATCTGCAAAATCGCGTGTTCGTGTAAACAAATGCGGCTGAAAAATGCCTGTTATTTTTTTACTTGGATACAAATCTTTTGCTGCACCAATGGCTGCTTTCAGCTCTTCGGGGTGATGCGCGTAATCATCAATGTAAATTACATTTTTTGTTTTTACACGATAATCAAACCTGCGTTTAACTCCACTAAAACTTTGCAAGGCTTCTTTGATGACTGCATTATCAATGTTTAGTAATTGCGCCACAGCTACTGCTGCGGTTGCGTTCTCCACATTGTGCAAGCCTGGAATGCCCAACACAGCACTACTTAAATACGACAAAGAACTCTTTACATCAAAATAAAAATCGCCATCATGTATCTCTACATTTTGGGCGCAAAAATCTGCTTCTAAATTAGTGGCGTATGTATGCCTCTTTACGTTAAGCGATAATGTGTTATCAACATTTTTCTTAACAATTAAATTTCCGTTGGCATTTACCTGGTTGGCGAACATGGTATACGACTCGTGCATGTAACTCACATCACCGTAAATATCCAAATGATCGGCATCTACGCTGGTAATAACGCCTATGTGAGGATGCAAGGTTAAAAAAGAACGGTCGTATTCATCAGCTTCAACAACTACATAGGTATTTTCATTAGGCTGTTTGTTTCCTAAAAGTAAATTGGTATTGTAGTTTTTGGTAATGCCACCTAAAAAAGCATAACAATCAAAACCGGCTGTTTTTAAAATATGCGCCACTAAAGAAGACGTGGTTGTTTTGCCATGTGTACCTGCAATAGCAATGCTTTTAAATTGTTTTGTAATTTCTCCTAAAACTTCGGCACGTTTCTTTAAGGTGTACTTTTCTTTCTGAACATAAACAAACTCTGCATGATCTTTTGGAACAGCCGGCGTGTAAACAATTAGTATTTCTTCTTTTGTAAATTCGACCAATAAGTAATTCAGGTACTCAACATTATCATCAAAATGAATATCTATTCCTTCGGCTTGCAACTCACTTGTTAGAACCGTTGGTGTTTTATCGTAACCAGCCACTTTGATGCCGTAATGATTAAAATAACGAGCAAGCGCACTCATGCCAATGCCGCCAATGCCAAGGAAATAAATAAAACGAAACCCCTCCCCATCCCTCCCCGAAGGGAAGGGTGTTGCAGGACTGTGTATGTTTTTATCATCATTCATAAATCTACAAGCCTCCCCTTTGGGGAGATTTAGAGGGGTGTACTAATTTTAAAACTTCATTTGTAATAACTTCTGCAGCGTTTGGTAAGGCAAGCTTTGCCATGTTTTGTTTCAGCTCTTGTTGCTTTGCATTATCGGTAATTAATTTTACCGCTTCGTTTACCAATTTACTTTGAGCCTCTACATCTTTTACTAAAATGGCTGCATTTTTATTTACCAGCGACATGGCATTTTTTGTCTGATGATCTTCTGCTGCGGTAGGTAAAGGAATAAAAATAGAAGGCTTTTGCACGATACATAACTCTGAAATTGCACCTGCACCTGCACGAGAAACCACCACATCTGCAATGGCATAAGCCAAATCCATACGTGTTATAAAATCAACTGCTTTAATATTTTTATCAGCAAAAGGCGCTGTTTGTTGCTTGGCAGTCTCTATATAAATTTTACCCGTTTGCCAAACCAACTGAATATTATTATCAGCCAATTGTTGCAAACCTTTACCCATAGCCTCGTTAATGCCTTTAGCACCAAGACTACCACCAACCACTAAAATTATTTTTTTGTTTCCATCTAAATTGAAAAACTTCAAGCCTTCTTCTCTTTTATCGGCTACTTGTTGTAAATCTTGTCGAACTGGGTTACCGGTAAGAATAATTTTTTCTTTCGGGAAGAATTTATCCATGCCTTCATAAGCCACACAAATTTTGCTTACTTTTTTTGAAAGAATTTTATTGGTAATGCCCGGGTACGAATTTTGTTCTTGAATTAACGTGGCAATACCTTTTGAAGAAGCCGCCCGAAGCATGGGCCCGCTTGCATAACCACCAGTACCTATAACCACATCAGGTTTAAAATCGTTTAGTATTTTGCGGGCTTTTAGTAAACTTGAAATAACTTTAAACGGAAAAGATAAATTTGATAGCGTAAGCTTGCGTTGTAAACCACTTATCCAAAGGCCTATAATTTTATAACCCGCAGCCGGAACTTTTTCCATTTCCATTCTGCCCTCGGCACCCACAAATAAAATATCTGCATCGGGCACTTGTTTTTTTATTTGGTTAGCAATAGCCACCGCCGGAAATATATGTCCGCCTGTGCCACCACCACTTAATATAACTTTAAGCCGTGACAAGTTCGCCTCCTTCCTCTGTTATATCTTCAGTTTTTTCTTTACTATCGTTATCGTAAACTTCGCGACTAACACTTAAGATAATGCCCACAGAAATACTGGTAAACCAAATAGATGTACCGCCCATGCTGACTAATGGAAGCGGCTGCCCTGTTACCGGAAATAAATTTACGGCAACCGCCATGTTTATCATTGCCTGAAAAACAAGACTAAAACTTAAACCAACGGCCAATAAGCCGCCAAAGGTTTTTTCTGCCTTTCGTAAAATGCGAATTGATCTGAAAAATAATATCAGGTATAAAAACAAAAGCGATAAGCCCATGAAAGAACCATACTCTTCTATAATAATTGCATAAATAAAATCAGACGCTGCTTGTGGTAAAAAATTACGCTGTGTGCTGTTGCCCGGGCCAACCCCAAAACCATAGCCGCGTGCAACGGCAATTTTTGCCTGCTCTGACTGATAATTACTTTGAGAATCTCCGTTAACGAAATTCTCTATACGTGCTTTCCATGTTGCACCACGACGCATAATATCGGGCTTTACATAAATAACGGTTCCAAAAAGTATGCCCAATAATAAGCCTGCGCCAACAATGGCCCCAATAAATTTTAATGGAACTCTGCCAACAAACATAATAAGCAAACAAGTAAAAAATAATAAGGCCGCGGTAGAAAAGTTTGCAGGAAAAATTAAGGCACAAATGATGCTTACAGGAAGAAGTATAGATTTTAGAATAACTTTAAAATCACCTAACTGATTTTCTTTAATAGTTAACATACGTGCTACAAAAACAATGAGTGCGAGCTTTGCAAAATCGGAGGTTTGAAAGGTTAAACCAATACCCGGAATTTCTAACCAGCGATTTGCCTCGCCTGCACTAACACCTTTTAGTAACGTAAACAATAAAAGTGGAATGGCTACAATTAAACCAACCTGTGATAAACGCGAGAATATTTTGTAATTAAATTTATGTACGAGATACATAATTACAAATCCCATTAAACATATCATCGTATGTTTTATAAGGAAATACTCTGTATTACCACCTTTTGACTTTTGTGCCAGTGCGTTACTTGAGCTGTACACTACCAAGATAGATACAATGGTTAGTAAAAATACCACCATCCAAATAACGCGATCGCCTTTTATATAATTAGTTAGTTTCAATTTAAGATTTTAAAGTGAACGAACTGAACCTTTAAACTGAGAACCACGGTCTTCGTAGTTTTTAAATAAATCAAAACTTGCGCATGCCGGTGATAATAAAACGGCATCACCTTTTTTACCCAATTTATATGAGTAAGAAACTGCTTCGTGCATAGATTGTGCTTCAACAATGGTTTCAACTGCCGAAGAAAAGTTTTCGATAATTTTTGCATTATCAACACCTAAACAAACGATGGCTTTAACTTTATCTTTTACTAAATCATACAATTGTGTGTAATCATTTCCTTTATCAACACCACCCATAATAAGCACTACGGGTTTAGTCATGCTTTCTAAAGCATACCATACTGAGTTAATGTTTGTAGCTTTTGAATCGTTGATGAATTCAATACCGTTGATTGTTGCAACAACTTCTAAACGGTGTTCTACATTTACAAAATCGCTCAGGCTTTCGCGAACGTTTTCTTTACGTACATCAACTAAACGTGCTGCAATTGCAGACGCCATTGAATTGTACACATTGTGTTTTCCTTGCAGGGCTAATTGTTCTATGGTCATGGTTATAGGGTTTTGGTTTATATTTATGGTTATTTCGTTTTCAGTTAAATAGGCTCCTTCTTGTTCAATTTTTTGTTTGATAGAAAAAGGATAGCGTTTTGCTTTAGGATTTACTTGTTCCAAATACTGCATGATGCCTTCATCGTCTACGCAATAAATAAATGCGTTATCCGCTGTTTGGTTTTGCGCAATGCGCAATTTTGACAACGCGTAATTCTCAAACTTATATTCGTATCTATCTAAATGATCGGGTGTAATATTTAAAAGGATGGCGATGTCTGCTTTAAAATCATACATGCCATCTAATTGAAAACTGCTTAACTCAATAACGTAGTAATCAAAATTTTCTGTAGCCACCTGCCATGCAAAACTCTTACCTACATTACCTGCCAAACCTACGTTGTAGCCGGCATTGGTAAGTATATGATAAGTAAGCATAGTAGTAGTGGTTTTACCATTACTACCTGTTATGCAAATCTTTTTTGCATTTGTATAACGTCCTGCAAATTCAATTTCAGAAATAACGTTGATGCCTTTTGCTCTTGCTTTTTTTACTAAGTCTGCTTTATCAGGTATGCCCGGACTTTTAATAATTTCGCTTGCATTTAATATTTTTTCTTCGGTATGAAAACCTTCTTCAAACGCAATATTTTTTTCTTGTAAAACAGATTTGTATTGTTCTTTGATCTCTCCTTTGTCGGAAACAAATACATCAAAGCCCTTAGCTTGCGCCAGGATAGCCGCACCCACGCCGCTTTCTCCGCTACCTAATATGACAATGCGTTTTTCCACTACCTTAATTTCAAGGTTACAATAGTTAATATGGCCAACATAATTCCGATGATCCAAAAGCGGGAAACAATTTTTGATTCGTGTAAACCACCTTTGTGATAATGGTGATGAAGCGGCGCCATTCTAAATAAACGATGTGTTTTTGCGTACTCTAAACCGTGTTGTTTTTTTCTGATCTTGAAAACAAACACCTGCATCACAACCGAAAGATTTTCTACTAAAAATATTCCGCATAGAATAGGAATTAAAAGTTCTTTACGAATAGCGATAGCGAATACAGCAATGATTCCGCCAAGTGCAAGACTTCCCGTATCTCCCATAAAAACTTGCGCAGGATATGAGTTATACCAAAGGAAACCAATGCAAGCACCAACAAATGCTGCAATAAAAATTACGAGCTCGCCCGAGTTGGGTATGTACATGATATTGAGATAATCTGCAAAGACCATATTACCTGATACGTAGGCAAGGATGCCAAGTGTTGTACCAATAATAGCCGAGGTACCTGTTGCCAGGCCATCCATGCCATCTGTTAAGTTTGCACCGTTAGAAACGGCCGTTACAATGATGATCACAATTGGAATAAAAATTATCCATCCCCATTTATTGCAATCGTTACAAACCCATCCGATTAAATTATTGTAATCAAACTCATTGTTTTTTACAAAAGGAATGGTTGTTTTTAATGTTTTAGTTTCTTCAATTGCATACTTAGGTGCTTTGTATTCGTTACCTTGACTCAAAGCCATATCAATAGAAGTAGATTTTGAACCGCTTGAATAAACACGTTCTTTAACGGTAACTTCCGGATTAAAATAAAGCGTAACACCAACAATTAATCCAATACCAATTTGTCCTATCACTTTAAATTTACCTTGTAAGCCCTCTTTATTTTTTTTGAATACTTTAATATAATCGTCTAAAAACCCAATTAAACCAAGCCACACCGTAGATACCAACATTAACATGATATATACGTTATGAAGTTTTGCAAATAATAAAGTAGGAATGATAATGGCTGCCAGAATAATTAAACCGCCCATAGTCGGAGTACCTGCTTTTTGTTTTTCACCTGCTAAACCTAAATCGCGAATGGTTTCTCCAATTTGTTTACTGCGAATAAATTCGATGATGCGTCCACCAAACATCATAGAGATAATCAACGATGTAATTACCGCCATGGCCGCGCGAAACGAGATGTATTGAAACACACCTGCACCCGGAAAATCGAAGGCTCTGTGAAGCCATGTAAACAAATAATAAAACATTATGCGTTAAGTGTTTTAAAGGTTTCTTTTAAAATTTCAAAATCATCAAATGGATGTTTCACGCCTTTTATCTCCTGATATTTTTCGTGCCCTTTACCGGCAATTAAAATAATATCGCCTGGTTTTGCCAGAGAGATTGCGGTTCTTATCGCTTCTTTTCTATCCGTAATACGTAATGTTTTTTTAGCATCAACAGGGTCGATACCTTTTTGCATTTGATTTAAAATTTCTTCAGGGTCTTCGCTGCGCGGATTATCAGCTGTAAGGATAACCTTGTTACTAAACTGACAAGCAATTTTTGCCATAACCGGACGCTTAGCTGCATCCCTATCTCCACCGCAACCGGCAAGGGTTATCACCTGTTCATTACCTGTACGAATTCCTTTAATAGTTTCCAACACATTTTTCAATGCATCAGGTGTATGCGCATAATCAACAATACCAATGATGCCGTTTTCTGATTTTAAATATTGAAATCTTCCTTCAACAGAATTAAGCGCGCTAAGCGCAGTAAGAATATTAGTAGCATCTTGCTTTAATAAAACCGCCGTGGTATAAACTGCAAGCACATTATATGCATTGAACTGCCCGATTAATTTTACCCAGACTTCTTTGTTATCAATATTCAATAACAAGCCATTCAAATGATTTTCTACAATACGGCATTTATGATCGGCCGGAGATTTAAGTGCATACGTAACACGAGTTGCTTTCGTGTTTTGCAACATAACCATTCCGTTAGCGTCATCTTTATTAGTTAATGCGAATGCTTCTTCCGGTAAATGATCGAAGAACGTTTTTTTAGCTTTGATGTATTCGTCAAAAGTTTTATGATAATCTAAATGGTCATGCGTGATGTTAGTGAAAACTCCACCTGCAAAAGTTATACCTGTTACGCGATGTTGGACAATAGCATGGGAACTCACTTCCATAAACACATACTGACAGCCCTTTTCAAGCATTTTGTTCAGCAATTCGTTTAAAGAAATAGCATCAGGCGTTGTGTGAGTAGCAACAACTTCTTCGTTATGAATTTTATTTTTTACAGTAGATAATAATCCAACTGTATAACCCAAGGATTTAAAAAGATTGTATAAAAGTGTTACGGTTGTAGTTTTTCCATTAGTGCCTGTAACACCAACTAATTTTAATTTTTGAGAAGGATTATCATAAAAGTTAGCAGCAATAATTCCTAAAGCATAGGTTGCATTCTTAACTTTTACGTAGGTAATATTTTCTAATCTTGTTTCAGGAAGCTCTTCGCAAACAATAGCGATAGCGCCCATTTCAATGGCTTGTGTAATAAAATTATGACCATCAACCGCAGTACCTTTTACAGCAATGAACAAACAATCTTTTTTTATTTTGCGAGAATCAAATGTAATGCAAGACACAGCCACATTGGTTGTGCCGATTATTTCTTCTAATCCTGCTTTATAAAGTATGTCAGTTAATAAACGCATTAGCCTAATGTTAAAACGATTTGGGATCCTTTAAAAAATTTTGTTCCTGCTTCTAATGATTGTTTTTTTACTGCGCCGAAACCTTGCAGCTTGACATTTAAGCCATTATTTTCTAAAAGAAATAATGCGTCTTTAGCCGATAAACCCTGAAGATTTGGCACCATACCTTTTTTTAATTGCGTTTCTAAATCAACACCTTGCAACGTAATTTTTGTTGAATCGCTTTTAGAATTTGAAATCCAATTAGACTCTGTTGTTGAATTTGTAAATGGAATATTTAAGTCAGCTAACACATAATCTAAATCTTGCTTTTTGCCTTTGATCATTTCAGGTGCATTGCTCAACAAAGGTTTTTTACCTGTATTAATTTCTGTTTGAAAATCTAATGAGTTTGAATAAACTTTTTCAGCAACTTCTTTAAATACAGGCCCTGCAACCAAAGCACCGTAGTATGTTCCGTTAGATGGAGAATTGATAACAACTATGCACGTGTATAAAGGTTTCTCTGCCGGAAAATATCCAACAAAAGATGCCT
>CAIXZI010000478.1 GCA_903923915.1 uncultured Bacteroidota bacterium | reverse complement strand
TTTAACAAAACTTATTAATTTTTCGTTTGTCCCTTCTGCACGATTTAATTTCTTATCCATTATTCTGCAAAGCAAACGTATCACATCAATGTTAGTCCACTCGTTATGCCCACCAATATTATACGTAGTACCTTCTTTAGCTGTATGAAAAATAACATCAATAGCACGCGCATGATCTTCTACAAAAAGCCAATCGCGTATATTTTCTCCTTTTCCGTAAATAGGAAGTGGCTTGTTGTTTTTAATATTATTAATGCAAAGCGGAATTAATTTTTCAGGAAAATGAAACGGACCATAATTATTTGAACAGTTAGAAATTACCGCAGGAAGTTTATAGGTATCGTGATACGCTCTTACGAAATGGTCAGAACTGGCCTTAGAGGCTGAATATGGACTATGTGGGTCGTAAGAAGTTGTTTCGGTAAACAAACCTGTATCGCCAAGTGTACCATAAACTTCATCCGTACTTACATGATAAAAACGCGTAAACTTTGAATCTTCTTTTTTGAAAAGATCTTTAGCCGCATTTAAAAGATTTACGGTACCAATAACATTTGTGTAAACAAATTCTAAAGGATGCGTAATACTTCTATCCACATGGCTTTCGGCTGCTAAGTGTATCACAGCATTGAACTGATGCTCTGCAAAAAGTTTATTGATAAAATCTGCATCAACAATATCTCCCTTTACAAAGGTGTAATTAGGTTTGTTTTCTATGTCGCGCAAATTAGCCAAGTTGCCTGCGTAGGTAAGTTTATCTAAATTATAAATTTGATAATTTGGATACTTGTTTACAAATAACCTCACTATGTGAGAACCGATGAAGCCTGCGCCTCCTGTGATTAATACTTTCATTTATTTCTTATATTTGTTATACTAAATTCTGACTTTATGAACGCTAAATTTACACAAAAAGTCTTTTGCTTACTTTTTCTTTTTAAAATTTTATATTTTTCTGCTCAAACAAATATTTCGTTTCATAATTATTATGAAATGCCAGGCCAGATGGCAAAAATAAATAATAAGATTTTTTTTAACTCCTTTGGCATTCCACAACCTCCATTAAATTACTATGTTTCTCCTTGCTATTTATATGGTGTTAGTGGAAATAATATTCTTTTTCAAAAACAGATTTTGAAAAACGAGACAACCTATATCAACGACATGATTATAACAACCGATAAGAGTATAGTGTGTGTAGGAAATGCTCATGGTTGCGACAATCCTGGAAATCCAACATTATTTATTTTTAAAATAGATACAACAGGTAATACTATTTTTAATACTGATTTACCTAACGGAAATTCTTTTCAAGGGTTTAAAAAAGTGGTGCAATACTCAGACAGTAGTTTTTTTTCCATAAACGACAACTCACTTTACCATTTTGATAAAAATGGGATTTTCCTTTCTAAAAAGTTAACTCCGGCATTTGGAAATACAACAATGGCTTTAAAAAACAATCATTTCATACTATCTTCTAATAATACTGTAACAGAAATTGATAGCGCGTGTAATATAATTCACCAAGCTACTACTACCTCCTTTTATTATACTAAAACGCAAGTATATTCAGCAAATTGTATCATCGGTCTTACGTCAACAGGCATTATATGTAAAATAGATTCTTTGTTTAACATTATAGCAACATCTCAAAGCAAACAGGGCATTCTTCAACTAACCGATTTTCAAATAAGTACGGATACTATTTATTGTTCAGCATATGATACAGCCAACCAATTTGCAATATTTAAAATAGATACTTCTTTTATAGATACCGCTTCAATTAAAACAAATTATAAATATATTTTACCACAAAAAATTGCAGAAAATAACAACTCTTTATATTTGTTAAGCTCGGAAAATAATTTCTCATCACGCAACCCAAATGCAAACCTATTGAGTGTAGAAAAAAGCAGTGCACAAATTAATTTAAAAAGCGATGCGGGTGTTATACAAACAGTTGTAGATAGTGGATACATTAGTGGGTATAATACCGGCGCGCCAAATTACATTAATTACTTAACCTATTATTATCGCATCAAAGTAACTGTAAAAAATTTAGGGGCAGATACACTTCATCAGTTTTATGTTAATCATAAACCATATAACCCCACAAATTGTGCTATGAATTATTATTATAATCAACTTTTTAATGGTTACAATTTAATTCCTGGACAAAGTGTAACTATAACCACACCTTTTATTTCTGCCCAAGCAATGAATCCTGTTTTTGGTAATATTTCAACAACAAATTATACGGTTACTATTGATAACCCTTGTTTTTGGACATCAGCCCCAAACAATAAAAATGATGCAAAGCATTTAAACGATAGCTATTGTATTCCACTATCCTACGAAGCTATACTCCTTGATATACAACAATATAAGTTGGCGAAAAATGTAAAGGTTATACCAAATCCATTTAATGAAAACTTCAATGTAAATTCTGATGAAATTGAAATTTTAAGTATTGAGGTTTATTCTATAGATGGAAAACTAATTAAGAAGCTTACTCAATTAAGTGCACTTACCATTTCTGTTAATTTATCGGAAATAGAAAATGGATTTTACTTATTAAAAGTGCTTTTAAAAGATGGGCAATATCAAATAATTAAAACCATTAAAAATTAAAGTTTTTATAAACTCCAAT
>CAIXZI010000477.1 GCA_903923915.1 uncultured Bacteroidota bacterium | reverse complement strand
ATGTAAGTGTTAACGCTTGGCATTTAGTAAAAACAGCTAAGGAAGAAACCATAAAGTTGGTAAATATTTCGGTTACTAAAGTGCCCGAAAACAGCAAAGGACAAGAACTTTCTCAAGTTATATTACATATTGCTTCAAGTGTAGAAAAAACTCCAACGCAAATTGCTATTGAGTTTTTAAAGAAAGAAGTTGCACAGCATTTTTAATTATACTCGGTAATGGAAAAATTATTTTCAGAGTTTAAAGCTGCCACGGCACAAGATTGGAAAAACCAAATCATAAAAGATTTAAAAGGCACTGATTTTGAAAAATTAGTTTGGAAAAACCCAAATGGTTTTGATGTAAATCCATTTTACACAGCCGAAGATTTACAACACCAAACACCTAATTTATTTACGCATAGTAATTGGGAAATTTGTTCTGAATTTTTAGTGGAAGATGAAAAACAGGCAAATGCTGAAGCTTTAAAAGCCTTAATGGGCGGGGCAAGTAGTTTAATTTTTATTGTAAAGAAGAAAATTAATCTTGATTTATTATTACAAGATATTTTGATAGAACACATCGAAATAAATTTTGTTTTAAAACATGCTGACGAATCTTTTATTGCTGATTTTAAATTGTATGCAAAACAAAAAAACATTCACTCTGATAAAATAAATGGTAGTGTTTGTTTTGATGCCATTAATCATTTTGCAGAAACAGGAAATGAAATTAAACCGGAGTTTAAACCCGAAGATTCATCATTAAAAACCATTGGAGTAAACGCAGCATTATATCAAAATGGGGGCGCTACACAAACATTCGAATTAGCTTGTGCATTGGCTCACGCGCACGAGTATGTGGTTTCTCTTTCCAATAAAAACATCGCGTATAAAAATCCGTTTTATTTTACGATTGCTATTGGCGCCGATTTTTTTGGAGAAATTGCCAAGCTTCGTGCGCTAAGAAAACTATGGGTTTTATTGGCGCAAGAATACAACATCAATAAGGAAATTCATATTCATTGCGAAACATCCTTATTAAATAAATCTTCTTTAGATGCAAATAATAACATGTTGCGCACCACTACCGAAGGCATGAGTGCTGTTATTGGCGGCTGCAATTCGCTTACTATACATTCTTATAACACAGGTTTTGAAAACCCAACTGCATTTAGTGAGCGTATGGCGCGTAACCAGCAAATAATTTTAAAAGAAGAAAGTTATTTGCATCACACGGCCGATATGGGTGCTGGCTCTTATTACATTGAAAAATTAACCGACGAACTTGCTGAAAAAGCCTGGAACGAGTTTAAAGAAATTGAAAATAAAGGTGGCTTTATGGCTTGCCTAAAATCTAATTTCATTCAGGATAAAATTAAAGAACAAGCTGATAATTTAATTCAACAATTTCAAAACGGCGAACTTGTTTTAGTGGGTGTAAATAAATTTCAAAACGCAAAAGAACAAGTTTCTGAAACAACAACATCAAACAACTCTAAAGCCATTATTAAACCTATAATTTTAAGTGATTATTTAGTAAAACAAAATGCGTAAAGATTTTTCTAATATATCATATAACCCATCTTCTGCTATTGAAGCAACAAATTTTGCGACTTCAAATTTTACAACAGCAGAACAGATTGATCTAAAAAATTCTTATTCGGCAAATGATTTAAAAGATGCTGAACACTTACACTTCGCAGCAGGTATTCCACCTTTTTTGCGCGGACCATACTCATCTATGTATGTTCAAAATCCTTGGACAATTAGGCAATATGCAGGTTTTAGCACAGCCGAAGAAAGCAATGCCTTTTACAGAAGAAATTTAGCTGCCGGACAAAAAGGTTTATCGGTTGCATTTGATCTAGCTACGCATCGTGGTTATGACAGCGATCATGAACGCGTGGAAGGCGATGTGGGCAAAGCTGGCGTTGCTATTGATTCTATATTAGATATGAAAGTGCTGTTCGATCAAATTCCGCTCGATCAAATGAGTGTGTCTATGACGATGAATGGCGCTGTGCTTCCGGTACTTGCATTTTATATTGTAGCTGCAGAAGAGCAGGGGGTAAGCATGGATAAATTGAGTGGCACTATTCAAAACGATATTTTGAAAGAGTTTATGGTACGTAATACGTACATCTATCCGCCTACTCCATCTATGAAAATCATTGCGGATATTTTTGAATTTACTTCTCAAAAAATGCCAAAATTTAATTCTATTTCTATAAGTGGTTATCACATGCAAGAGGCCGGAGCTACCGCCGATATTGAGCTTGCGTACACGTTAGCTGATGGATTAGAATATATTCGCACAGGAATTAAAGCGGGTTTATCTATTGATAATTTTGCTCCACGGTTATCTTTTTTCTGGGCAATTGGTATGAATCATTTTATGGAAATTGCCAAAATGCGCGCCGCACGTATGCTATGGGCTAAAATGGTAAAACAGTTTAATCCAACGAGTGCAAAAAGTATGGCCTTGCGTACGCATTGTCAAACAAGCGGTTGGAGTTTAACTGAGCAAGATCCTTTTAATAATGTTACACGCACCTGCGTTGAGGCTCTGGCTGCTGCCATGGGACATACACAAAGTTTGCACACCAACGCGTTGGATGAAGCTATAGCTTTACCAACTGATTTTTCGGCGCGCATTGCACGTAACACGCAAATATATTTACAACAAGAAACTAATATTTGTAAAGTTGTCGACCCATGGGGAGGCTCTTATTATGTTGAATATTTAACCGAGCAATTGACACAGAAAGCCTGGGCATTAATTGAAGAAGTGGAATCGCTTGGTGGCATGACAAAAGCCATTGAATCGGGTATTCCTAAAATGCGCATTGAAGAAGCAGCTGCGCGCAAACAAGCGCGTATTGATAGTGGGAAAGATATTATTGTTGGCGTAAATGCATATCAAACAGACGAAAAAACGGTAATAGAAATTTTAGATGTTGATAATGCAAAAGTTCGTTTGCAACAATTAGAAAGATTAAAAAAATTAAAAGCAGAACGAGATCCTAAACAAGTTGAAGATGCTTTAAATGCCCTGACAGAATCTGCAAAAACCGGCAAAGGAAATTTGTTAGAATTAAGTATTAACGCAGCAAGAGTTCGCGCATCATTAGGCGAAATTTCTTCTGCTTTAGAAAAAGTTTTTGGAAGATATAAAGCCACTAACCGTTCTATTTCAGGTGTTTACTCAAAAGAAATTTCTATGGATAAAGATTTTGCCAAAGCACGTGAGCTTGCCGATAAATTTGCTGAAATGGATGGTCGTCGCCCACGTATTATGATAGCAAAGATGGGACAAGATGGGCACGACCGCGGCGCAAAAGTTATTGCTACCAGTTTTGCTGATTTAGGGTTTGATGTAGATATTGGTCCATTATTTCAAACACCTGCAGAGGCTGCTAAACAAGCCGTTGAGAATGATGTACATATTGTTGGTGTAAGTAGTCTTGCTGCCGGTCATAAAACATTGGTACCGCAATTACTTGCCGAATTAAAAAAATATAATCGCGAAGATATTTTGGTTGTTGTGGGTGGTGTTATTCCGCAGCAAGATTATGATTTTCTTTACAAAGCAGGCGCTACCGCTATATTTGGGCCTGGCACCGTTATAGCCAAAGCAGCGCAGGATATTTTAAATGTATTGAGTGCTAAGTTGTAAAAAAGTTGCGTTTTAATTAATGCTATTGAAAACTAACATTGGTAAATGAACCTGAAATACTTCCTCCGCTACCACTACTTGGATAATATTGTTGCGCACTAAAATTATAGGAAGCCGTTATTGTTTTGTGAATCATATCAATACTACTAATAGTTAGGTTGCCTGTATAAGTGGCATTTGTAGTATAACGCACCGTATTTCCTCCCGAAGTATATAAGCCTGTGTTTCCGCTTGAAGAAGATAAGGGGTAAGTGCCTACGGAATTTACAGCACTATTAATAGTTATATCAACCGTTTGATAATTGGTACTATTACTGCTGCTTGAGTTGCTTGCCGAAATTTTAAGAGGCCCTGTGTTGGGGTTAGTTATATTGTACTGCACGCCGATAGCCGTAATACCAAAAGCACTAAATGTATAAGTAGGGGTAGTAACCACATTAGTTGCAGGGGCAGGTGTAGTTTTTTTTCCGCAAGAAGGCATTAAAAACGACAGCGCAAATAGCGTAACTAAAGCAACTAATAAACTGTTTATTGTTTTCATTTAAATTTATTGAGTAGTAAAATTATACAGAATTTTGATAACAACCATTACAAGCTACACAATATTTCTGCGGCTTTCTCTAACGTTTCATCTTTTTTAGCAAAGCAAAAACGCAACAATTTATTATCCACATTTTCATGATAAAAAACAGATAAAGGTATAGATGCCAACTTATGTTCTTTGGTTAAACGTGTAGCAAAATCAATATCTTTTTCATTTGTAATGGCATTGTATTTTAGTAATTGAAAATAAGTGCCTGTACTTTGTTCATAAGAAAATTTAGAACCTTTTATTAGTTTGATAAAATAATCTCGCTTTTGTTTGTAGAAATTTTTTACTGCCAAATAATTATCTTTTTCTTTTAAAAAATCGGCCAAAGCCAATTGCATGGGGTGGTTTACGGCAAACACCAAAAACTGATGCACTTTTCTAAACTCTGCCATAAACGCAGCGGGTGCACATACATACCCTATTTTCCAACCAGTAGTATGCACTGTTTTACCAAATGAAGAAACCAAAATACTACGTTCGGCTAAATTTTTATAACGCGCCACACTTTGATGCGGATCTTTAGTAAAACAAATGTGTTCGTAAACCTCATCACTTAAAATAATAATATCGGTATTGTTGGTTAGTTTTTCTAACTCGGCCATATCTTTAGCTGAAAGAACAGTTCCGCTTGGGTTATGCGGACTATTAATAATCATCATTTTAGTTCTGTGATTAATTAATTTTTTAACCACATTCCAATCAATAGAAAAATCGGGTTGATTTAATTGCGCATAAATGGCTTTTCCACCATTCATTTCAATGGCAGGGGTATAACAATCGTAAGCAGGTTCAAATACAATAACCTCATCATCTTCTTTTACAAAGGCAGAAATGGCCGTATAAATAGCTTGTGTGGCTCCGGCAGTAATGGTTATTTCGGTTTCGGGATGGTATGAAGTGCCGTATAACTCTTCTACCATGCTCGAGATTTGCTCGCGAAGTGCTAATACTCCCTGCATGGGTGCATATTGGTTAAAGCCGCTTTTCATGTAATGTGTAACCAGTTCTATTAACTTATCTGAGCAAGAAAAATCGGGAAAGCCCTGAGAAAGATTAACAGCCTTATTTTCTTGTGCCAACTTACTCATAGTAGAGAAAATAGTGGTGCCAACATTGGGTAGTTTAGATGTGAATAGCGTTTTTTGTGAAATCATGCTTTTGGGTTAAAAATGGTTTTTATATTAAAGAATTGGCTATATTTGACGTCAAATTTAAAAAAATAAAAATGAAAAAAATCTATTTTACAATTGGTTTAGGTGTTTTGTTCTTAGGGGCAAATGCACAACAAACCTTTAAAATTAAAAACCCTATTGCAAAAGGAAACACCCATATTGCTTCGGTAAAACACTCAAATGCTGAGCGTGGCAATGGTCATAGCAGCGTTTCTCAATTAGCAGGTAGTTTAACTTGTAACACTTTTTATACCGCAGGTTCTACTATGAACTTAGCTCTTACGCTTAATTTAACTAATACAGATGCTGAGTATGGCGATTCATTAGCTATTACTTTTCCAACAGGTATTACACCTAATACAAGTACAGTTAATCCAAATCCATTTCCAAACAGCTTAGATGCTGGCGGAACGGCAGATTCTTTAAATCCTGTTGCAGGTCAAGTAATCTCTTGGGGAAAAAATGATAATGGTAAATATGGTGGTATTCCATCAGGTTTAGGGGCAATTAACTTTACGGTAAGCGTAACCATTACGGCTACAGTTACCGGAACACAAAATGCAAATTACTTTGTTTCAGGTGATACTTACACTACAACAGGTAATCCTCATGGAGATGTAAGCGGTACGTTTGCTATCTATCCAGTAGGTTCTGCTCTAGTTGATTTAACAACCACTTTAGTTCAACCACTAAATTTAGCAAGCTTAACTAACTGTAACTATGGTACAGATACTATTTTTGCTCAAATTAAAAATAAAGGTACTACTACCGAATCAAATATTATGGTAATGGGTAGTGTTAACGGAGGTACAGCTATGATGGGTACTGTTTTAACAGCTACTTTAGCTCCCGGAGATTCTTCTTACGTAATTTGGTTGCCTGCTTATAATTTTTCGGCTACTAATTCTTATCAATTAAAAGCATGGACTGCGCAAGCTGGCGATATTTCTGCAGCAAATGATACTGCAAAATTGACTTTTGCTAACCATCAATCAATTGCGCTAACTTCAACTACCTATTCTAATGGTATAGAAACTGCACAAGAT
>CAIXZI010000476.1 GCA_903923915.1 uncultured Bacteroidota bacterium | reverse complement strand
GTTTACCAACAGTACCGGTAATTTTGCAAGCTTAGCTGATGCGGGTAGTATTACGGTAAACGATTCAAACTTAGTAAAATCAAGCGCTTTATCTTATTTATCATCTACTTCTACTTATAGTTTAAATTTTTCTAACTCAGCCGTTTGGAATATAGGAGGAAATGGTAGTTTTCAAGGTACAACTTATACATTAACAGGTGCTAACCCTACATATTCTAACTCTTTTGTAAATTGGGATTCTAAATGGACGCCTATTTATCCAAAACCACTTTATGTTGTTCCTGCTCGCCCTATTAAAAGTAATTACACAGGTGCATCTGGTAGCCCGGGAGACACTATTCAATTTAAGGCAGATTATTCAACTTACATTACAGATTCTGTTACTCATTATAAAGATTCTGTTTACAATGCAACTAATCAATATAGCATTGCTATTAAAAATTACACAGCCAATGCAGACACAGTAATTATTGCTATGGTTGATGGCTCTGGTTTTTCATACATCAGAAAAGCTCCGGCTACAGATTCTTTAGCTAATTTTAAACCAAATGATTTTTTTGGGTATTCAAGTTATGACATTTCTACTTTTAAACTACAAGTTAATGCTATTAAGTATAACTCAACTATGGTTGGAGCGAAAAAATACTACTTCTTAAAAATGGCTAGTTATATAAAATATTATCAGGCTACTAAGTAAATATTCAGATAGTATATAAACAAAAAATCCGCTGCTAAAATTAGGAGCGGATTTTTTGTTTGTAGTAGTTAATCATTAAAAATTTGGCTTCAATAAATACTTCGCATAAAACTCGGTAATTACCTTAACGGCTTCATCTGCTGTATCTACAATATGTAAACGTTTCAAATCTTCTTCGTTTACATTATGCTCTTGTTCCATCATGGTACTTCTAACCCAATCCAGCAAGCCTTGCCAGTAATTTTTGCCAACCAAAACTATCGGAAACTCGCCAATTTTCATTGTTTGAACAAGTGTAAGTGCTTCAAATAATTCATCTAATGTGCCAAAACCACCCGGC
Source organism: uncultured Bacteroidota bacterium (assembly GCA_903923915.1). GTDB lineage: Bacteria > Bacteroidota > Bacteroidia > B-17B0 > Aurantibacillaceae > PALSA-968. Next base: position 1,563 of record CAIXZI010000476.1, on the reverse strand, counting down.
AATGCTATAAAACCCTGAGAATATTTTAAGAAAATAGTTTTTCGCACAAAAAAATAATGAAAATCAATGCTTTTATCTCTGTCGATATAATCGTTTGGCTTCTGTTCAAAAGGCAATTCAATATTTAATCCAACTGATTTACCGTTGCCGCGCTTAGCGCCTTTATTAGCAGCTTCCATTATACCCGGACCACCACCTGTAATAACACCATAACCTTCTACAGTAAGTTTATAAGCAATTTCTTCTGCAAGAATGTAATAAGGGTTTTCAGCTTTTGTACGTGCGCTTCCAAAAATAGAAACACAGGGCCCAATACGAGCCATACGCTCAAAGCCATCAACAAACTCGCTCATTATTCTAAATATCTGCCAGCTATCGGTGGCTTTTATCTGACTCCAATCTTTATTTTGAAAGGCTTTCCGTATTTTCTCTTCGCTGTTTTCAGTCATGTGTAGTTTTTGTTTCCGTTTTTTTATTCTGATTTTCTATCCACATAAAAATATGCGAATTTTCTTTATAATGATCTGTGTCTTTATCTAATAATAGTACGCAAAAATCTATAAATGGCAAAATGCCAAAAGCCCCGCCAATAGTGCCAATATACACTAACGGAACATAAGGTTTTGTACCTAAATAAATGCGATGTAAACCAATTACGCCAAATGGTAATGGAAATGCCAATACAGCCGCAATTACTTTTTTACGATTCTTGTTTTTCTTTTTTAATGAAACCCAAATAGGGTTTGGTTTTTCTAAATTTATATTATTTACAAAAGCTTTTGCTTCGCTAAGTTCAACAGCATATTCAGAGGCTTTTTCTATTGAATGAAAAGCACTCAACTTATAGGAGCAAACAATAAAAAATATAAAAACTAATTTCTTCAAGAGAATTGAATTCAGGTAAAAGTAAAAAGGATTTGCATTACGCAAATCCCCTTACCAAATAGTAATCAACAGGCTTTATTTAATAGCCGCACTATAGTTTTTACTTACTTCATCCCAGTTAATAACATTCCAAAAAGCACCCACGTAATCAGGACGACGGTTTTGGTAATGCAGGTAATATGCATGTTCCCAAACATCTAAGCCTAAAATTGGCGTGCCTTTGCACTCAGAAATATCCATTAAAGGATTATCCTGGTTTGGCGTAGAGCAAATAGCTAAAGATTTATCAGATTTTACACAAAGCCAAGCCCAACCACTACCAAAACGAGTAGCCGCTGCCGCTGCAAATTGTTTTTTAAACTCTTCTAAGTTTGTAAAATGCTTATCAATAGCTGCTGCTAATTCGCCGGTTGGGTTTCCACCACCGTTTGCTTTCATTAGTTTCCAAAAGAAAGAGTGGTTAAAATGCCCGCCACCATTGTTGCGTACAGCCACCGAATATTTAGAAATATTTTTGCAAATTTCTTCGATGCTTAATTTTTCTTCTTCTTTGCCGGCAACTGCAGCGTTTAAGTTAGTTACATAAGCCTGATGATGTTTATCATGGTGAATTTCCATGGTTTTTGCATCAATATGCGGTTCTAAAGCGTTGTTTGCGTAAGGTAACGCTGGTAATTC
>CAIXZI010000475.1 GCA_903923915.1 uncultured Bacteroidota bacterium | reverse complement strand
TGCTCTTTTTATCATCGCAGCATTCTGCAAGTGATATACCATACGAAGCAATTTTAAAAATCAAGGAATTGAATGTTACATATCGAAAAGATTTAAAGCATTTTAAAATTGTAAGTACATCTGCTTTTTTTGCAAGCCCTAATGCCTATGCGCCTGCCATGCTTTTTGCACAAACTTTATGTGGCAATTATTATTTAATACACACTTGGGGCAAATCATTTAATAACTGGCGCAGTGTAAAGTTTTTTGCTTTACGTAATTTTGAAAGCCTATTTGCTTGTTTGTTTTTATTTACGCTTTTAGAAACACTGTTAATGCCTAATCATTTGCTTACCACCGATACTAAAGCTGGTTATTTTAGTTTATACCGCATGGCCTGTGTTTTTCATTTACTAATATTAAATGCCGCTTTTACTGTGTTTGGCCTATTTAGCTCTCGACTTAACTTTTCGGAAAGCATTTGGGATACAATTCCAAAATCATCTCAAAAATAATTCCATACTTATTGAAGGATTTACTAAAAGTTCTCGTCTAATTTATATGCGTACAAACAAGTTGATTTATATTTTTTTTGTATTGCTTGTTTTTGTTTTACTTACTGCAGCAATACGTTTAGGAAAGGAGAAAATTAAATTTATAGTTCCTAAAGGATGGCCAAAACCTGCGTATAATTTTAAAAATAACCCACTTACGTTAAAAGGTTTTGAATTAGGGAGAGAATTGTTTTACGACCCAATTTTATCTTCAGATAGTACCATAAACTGCGCCAGTTGTCATTTGTCGTTTACAGCTTTTACACATGCAGATCATCGGGTAAGTCATGGTATTCAAGGTTTGTTGGGTACTCGAAATTCTCCGGTATTAATTAATTTAGCTTGGAATACTTCTTTTATGTGGGATGGCGGCGTAACTAGTTTAGAAGAGCAAGCCATTAACCCAATAACAAATCCGGTGGAGATGAACAGTAAATTAACCGATGTACTTATAAAACTAAACCACTCTCATAAATACAAAAAACTTTTTTATACTGCATTTAAGGATAGCGTAATCACATCACAAAAACTTTTAAAAGCCTTGGCACAGTTTACAAGTAATTTGGTTTCGTGCAATTCAAAATACGATAGCGTAATGCGTAAAGAAAAAAATGTTGCGTTTACTGTGCAGGAATTAAACGGATATAATTTATTTAAAAAGAATTGCGCCTCTTGTCATGCCGAACCTTTGTTTACTAACTTTAGTTTTGAAAATAATGGCTTGCCCATAGATACTGCGTTTAAAGATATTGGCAGAATGAAAATAACGCATAACTCAAGCGATTCATTAAAATTTAAAGTGCCTACTTTACGAAACGTAGAATTTTCTGCACCTTACTTTCACGATGGAAGATTTAATAAATTAAAGGAAGTGATAGAGCATTATTCATCCGGAATTGTAGATAATCCAACGCTGGCAAAACAATTAAAAAATAAAATAAATCTCACTAAAGAGGAAAAGAAAGATTTGATTGCCTTCTTAAAAACCTTGACAGATAAGGCTTTTATGTATAATCTTCAATTCCGACAAAATATTTCAGTAACAGCGCTTTAGTATTGATTAAACCTTTTGCCAAATAAAACGTCTTAAAGGAAATAAATCAACTACCACCATGAAAAGAATCATTCACACATTGCTTCTATGCATACCAACATTAGTGCTTGGGCAAACTCCAACAGTTGGTTTAATTCAACACAGTGCTGGTAGTTTAGATAGTGGATACGTTTTTTTCGCCCCTATCCGGTCAGATACTACTTATCTAATTGATAAGTGCGGAAAAAAAGTGCATCAATGGAAAAGCGGAAAAACTCCTGGTTTATCAACATACCTGCTTTCTGATGGTAGTATTCTTAGAACTGAAGTTGTTGTTAGTACAGTTTTCAATAGTAATGGTGCTGCTGGAGGGAAAATAGAAAGAATAGATTGGAATGGAAATGTATTGTGGTCATACATTATTTCAGATGCTACGGAAACACAAAACCACGATGTATATCCTTTACCAAATGGAAATATTTTGGTTTCTGTTTGGGTAAACACATCAACTACTACAGCTATTGCAGCCGGAAGAAACCCCTCTATACTTGGAACAAATTTATGGACTGCAAAAATTATTGAATTACAACCTGTAGGAACCAATTCTGCAAATATTGTGTGGCAATGGGATGTAATGGATCATCTTGTTCAGGACTACGACAATACAAAAAGTAATTATGGTATAGTAGCTAATCATCCCGAATTATTGAACCTAAATTTTAATGCAAATAATACAGCAACATCTTCTGATTGGCTTCACCAAAATGCAATTACTTATAATCCAACATTAGATCAGGTTATGTTTAGTTTTCATAATTTAAGTGAAATATATATAATTGATCATAGTACAACAACAGTAGAAGCAGCTTCTCATTCCGGTGGTGCACATGGAAAGGGAGGCGATTTTCTTTATAGATGGGGAAATCCACAATCGTATAATAGAGGAACGGTTTCTGATCAAAAATTATTTTTGCAACATAATCCAACGTGGATTCCACAAGGGTATAAAGACGGGGGAAAAATCATGATTTTTAATAATGGAAACGGAAGACCAACCGGAAATTCTTCCTCAATTGATATTATAACGCCACCCGTAGATGCATCCGGAAATTATTCAATAACAACAGGGCAAGCCTTTAACCCAACCGCTTTAGACTGGACTTACATGGCTACTGTTCCCTCGAGCTTTTATACACAAAGTATGGGAAGCGCACAACGCTTATCTAATGGTAATACATTAATAGATGCGGCAACAACTGGTGATTTTTTTGAGATAGATTCGATGAAAAATAAAGTATGGGAATATATTAATCCAGTTTCTTCTACTGGGCCTATTTCTCAAGGCAGCACTGGTACGTCAACACAGGTATTTCGTTGCGTTTTTTATCCCTATTCCTATCAAGGATTTACGGGTAAAACTTTAATATCTGGAAATCCAATTGAATTAAATCCATATAATTATACCTGTAATTTAACTACGGATATAAATAAGGTAAATAAATCTATTGAAAATATACTTGTTTTTCCAAACCCCGTTGAGAATTATTGTACGATAGCTATAACTAATGGGGAAACTATTAAATCAATTCAAATAATTAATTCTTTAGGGCAAATAGTTTGTCTAAGCGCTTCAACCAATTTTCAAATAGATTTATCCGAGTATCCAAGTGGCGTATACTTTATAAAAGTTACAACTAATAATCAATATGTTTTTATTAAGAAAACCATTAAAAAATAAAATCAATCTTAGTAAAGACGAGAAAAAAGATTTACTTGCTTTCTTAAAAACATTTACGGATAAGGCTTTTATGTACAATCTTCCATTCCGACAAAATATTTCGGTAACAGCGAAGGATTAATTTATTTCTATCGTCTAATTATAAAAACCAACCATCATGAAAAAAATAATATCAGCAGCATTTGTAGTTTTCGTTCTGAATTTTACAAGCAATGCACAAACAAATCCGGTAATAACATCTTGGGTAATTAATACAACTAACGCAACAGGGTATAACTGTCCAACTTGCACAACGCCTCATTATGGTACTATTGCAGCCGATGTTCAGTCTGTTTATTACACGTCAACAGATGCGTATGTAAAAAGTCAGGGTGTGCCAAGTTATAATGTTGGTCCTTGGAACAGCAATCCAAATACGCCAAGCGCTCAAAACAAAACCTGGAAATTTACATTAACTCCAGCAAATAATACTGGTACCAAAACAACTACGGGTTTAGGTTTAATTGGGGTTTGGAGCAATGGCACAGGCATTTTTAACGGTATGGATGGATATTATTGGAATAACTCAACTGGAGCGATAGCACAGGGTTCTGGTACATGGAACAGAAACGCGTACATTTTTGAAGGCGTAAGTTTTGATGCTTGCTTAGGGCATCCAAACCAAACAGGTACGTATCATAACCACGTAATACCAAAATGTTTATTTGCTTCTACCAACACAACTACGCATTCGCCAATTATTGGTTATGCATTTGATGGCTTCCCTATTTATGGGCCGTATGCTTATACAAATACTAACGGCACAGGTGCTATTAAAAGAATGACTCCAAGTTACACACTTACAACGGCTACTACACGTGCATCTGGGCCTTCTATGTCAACAACAGTTACAATTTCCGGACAAGCAAGCACGTATTATGCTGGTACGTTTTTAGAAGATTATGTTTATTCAGCAGGTTCGGGAGATTTAGATCAATACAATGGTAGGTTTTGTGTTACACCAGAGTATCCATCAGGTACTTATGCCTACTTTGTAACCATTGATGCTTCGGGCAACCCCGCATATCCGTATGTTTTAGGCCCGAAATATTATGGCACAGTTGCTTCGGGAAATACAGGCCCAAGTGGCGGAAGCAACACAGTTCCTACAGGAGCTACACAATATACTGTGGCAGCTACCGGCATTACTGAATACAACACTTTTTCGTATGATATAAATGTGTTTCCAAACCCTATTGAAGATAATACTTTGCAGTTTCAGGTGGCAGATAACTCACACGATTTAACTGTAAAAATCATGGATTACCAAGGTAGAGTGCTTGTAAATCAGCTATATAGAGCAAAACAGTATGAGAATAAGGTTGCTTTACCTTTAAAGTATTTAAGCACAGGTATTTACATGATAAATTTTGAAAGTAATGGCAGTAAAATGGTAAAACGCATTATGATTACTGAGGATTAAGGAATCTTCTTAGGAATGGTCATATTGAGCTTGTCGAAATATGTGCGTTGCCATGCCCACACATTCTTCTAAAGGCTCAGAATGACTGAAATGCCGTTTTCTTATAAAAACAACAAAAAATCCGACCGAATTAAAAATTTAACTATATTCGCAGTCCGTTTTTAGCCGCTGGATGCACAAAGCAACGAATGCTGAAAATTTAATTTAAAATAAAAAGAAGTCATGAGTTTATTACTTGATTTTGTAAAAAAACAATTAACCCCAGAGGTTGCACATCCAAACTTTAAAGCTGGTGATACAGTTACTGTACACTACAAAATTAAAGAGGGTGAAAAAGAACGTACACAGTTATTTACCGGTGTTGTAATTCAACGTAAAAACGAAAGAGCTACAGCAAGTTTTACCGTTCGTAAAATTTCTAACGGAGTAGGTGTAGAGCGTATTTTTCCGATTGCATCTCCATTTATTGAGAAAATTGAAATTGGTAAAGTTGGTAAAGTTCGTAGAGCAAAATTATTCTACTTACGTAACTTAACCGGTAAAGCAGCTCGTATTAAAGAAAAATTAGGAGTAAGAGAAGTAGTTGCAAAATAATTCAACAAAATAATATCTATAAGAAGGCTGCATTTTTTGCGGCCTTTTTTGTTTATATGCGTTAGGGATTGTAGCAAGCTGCCGT
>CAIXZI010000474.1 GCA_903923915.1 uncultured Bacteroidota bacterium | reverse complement strand
TATTTATTTTTTTTATATCGGTTATGTAAGGCGCAGCTATTTTAATAGAAAGTTCTTGCGCGTTTTTTTCGCTGCGAGAAACAATTTGTAAAATCTCGTGCCCTTTCTTTCTTAAACGATTAGCTAAATGTGTAGCCACATTACCGGCACCAATAATTACTATTTTAAAATGGGTTGATTCTGTTTCCATATTATTTGTTGGGTACTTTTAATATAGCGTGCATAACAGCAATGCAAGCATCCATTACTACAGTTAAACCACCTTGTTTGGCAGTTGCGGCAGTTTCTTCGTTTATAATTCCTAATTGCAACCACAATGCTTTGGCGTGTATATTTATGGCTTCGGTAGCAATAGGTAAGGTTGTTTCTGCTTTGCGAAAAACATTTACCAAATCTATTTTAACCGGGATATCTTGTAATGATGCATAACATTTTTCTCCCAATATTTCTATTTCGCCGGGGTTTACAGGTATTACACGGTAACCAACCGATTGTAACTTTTGCATAATACCATGCGAAGTCTTTTCTGGGTTAGCCGAAGCACCAATCATAGCAATAGTTTTAGTGTCAACTAATAATTGGTAAATTTCTTTATCTGTTGGGTTTATGTGTTGCATGATATAAAATTAATTCAGGCTTAAAATTACACATTATCTATGATGCTTTTTGGTAATTAACCATTTTTCAATTTTAAAGGATAAAAAAGAACAACCTGCTCCAATTAAGGCTCCGGCAAGTACATCAGTTGGGTAATGAACACCTAAGTACATACGCGAGTAGGCAGCACCGCAAGCCCATAAATAAGCGGGCGCAATAACGTACCATTTTGGATAAGCCAAACTAAGTGATGTGGCCGTAGAAAAAGCAGTAGAGGTATGTTGTGATGGGAAAGAATAACCACCAGCACTAACCTTGCCTTTAAATAACAATGGATACTCGTTAAACGGACGAGCCCTATTTACTGCATATTTTAAACCAATACTTACTGCGGTAGTTAATAAAAGAGCGCCCCCTGTTTTTAATCCCTTGTGTATTAAAATAGAATCTTTTTTTATCAAACCAATAACCAACATAGTTGCCGGTGCTACGATGGATATGGGTGCTACTGATGCCGAAAGTATTTTAGCTGTTTTGTCTTTTGTAACAGAACTGTCGGTATATATAGTAGAAAGCAAACGCACATCGCTGTTTTGAGCATTTGTACTAAATGTAATTATACATAATATTGACAGGAAAAATATTTTCATTCTATAAATCTATCTTTAAGTAGGGGAGAAGGCATATAACAAAATGATGATTTGATTATTTGTTTCCTGTTTTTAGCAATAAAATTATAAACACCATCTCTAATAAAACGAGGAAATATTTTTAAAACAATAAGCCATTTATAAGGCGCTTTTAAAAAATTACATAACGTTAATGCAGCTGTTGATTTGTAAAAGACCTTATCATCCTTCAAAAAAACCAAACTACTCAATTGATTAAAATTGTAGTTGTATTTATTTAATGCTTGTTTAGCGTAATTAGATTGTAGAGAACAAAATAAAATAGGGTTTGAGCTTTCTTTCTCGTTATTTATTACAAACTGAACCGATTTGTTACACAGAGCGCAATCTCCATCGTAAAATAAAATCTTTTTTTCAGCCATTATTGTTTGCTTACAGCAATATCATAATTTACCGTTGATTTTGTGTGAGGAATAATAACTGCGGTACCACCTGCCACATTTATAAATCCAAGTGAAGTAGTGTAATGCCCAATGGCGTATAAATAATAATTTCCGGTAACCAAGCTTCCAAATGTAAAGTTGCCTCCGGCATCGGCTGTTAACTGACTATCATACGAAGTTGGATCATTACCCGGAGATGAGCTGGCGCCGTATTTAATATATATAACCGCATTTGGAATTCGGTTGCCATTATAAATTACAAAACCAGATACCTGTGCTTTACCTCCGGTGCCTTCTTTTTTGCATCCTATAAAAATTAAGAATAAAAAAAATACGCTATATATTTTGAACTTGCTCATACAAATTGATGATTTATTTTGCTTCAAAAATAGGATAAAAAACTAAATAAATTATTAGTCTTTTATAGCTTGGGGTAAACCATTTAGCTTAAGTTTGGCATTCATTTCAAGCATGGCGGCAAGTGCCAATTGAGAATAGTTTTGCGAAGCTGTTTTAAATGCTTTGGCTTTGGTGTGCCATAAAGTTTGTATTACGGTAAAATCTCCCTGTGTTGGCCTGATGGCTTCTAAAGCGGCTTTTACATTACCCGCACCTGCGTGATATACGTGCATAACTAATAATCTAAACCATAAATCGGTTTCATTATACGTAATGCAAAGTGTGTCTAAAATTTCTTTTGTTTTAGGAATACATATTTTTTTAAGCAGACTAGATGATGCATAAGCAGCGCGGTCAAAATCGGCGCGCTCATCCATTTTGCTATTTACTTTTAAACCAAACAAACGCGCCACAGGTTTCATTAATTGAAACGGACCATAAGCGCCCACCGTAGATTTTTGTAAACGATTAGGACTTTCAATTAACAAAATGGCTTGTGCGTACCATGGGTCAACATCATTGGCAATAAAATCATCTATACCACGATGCAGGTTAGGATATGCTTTATCAAAATCGTAGAAAAAACTTTTGCCTTCTACCAATAAAATGCGTTCGCTATCCAGTAAGCAATTAGCATAACGCAAGCTATCTCTATGTAGCAATTTTTGGTCGTCAGATAACGTATTCCAATTTTTTAAATGCACTTTATTAATTACACAACGTTGGTTAGAGTAGCACAACAAAGCAGAATCTTTAGGTAAGTGCATAATAGAGCGCCAAAATTTTACTTGTGGCATCGTATCGCATCCAAGCTGATAAATTTCTTTATCATAAATATAACTTTGTTCTTGTTGCGCTTCCGGATTAAAAACAGTAATTACATCTTCGCGATAACTGCTAATATTTTTAATTTTTTCTGAAGGCGTAGTTTTTGCTTTTACGGCGGCCGGTCTTTTTTCATCAGGTGTAATACCCGAAAGAAGCAAGGTAGATAAAGCGGCTACAAAATATGTTTTGTGCAAAAGCATTTATACAATGTTATTTAATAATAACTAAGTTACGAAAAAAAATGGAATTAGTTATACACAGCACGTTTTTAATTACGTTTTTAAAGTGATAAGGTTAAACTTCTTCAGAAAACAGTATTTTGTGTCAAAAGAGCATTAGTCATCCTGAGCTTGTCGAAGGATATGGGCAGGACAACGCACATGTTTTGACTGGCTCAACATGACAGTGCACTGTTTTCTTAATAAGTCTATTATATTTGAACAAAATTTAACAATTTATTAAAATGAAAAAAATAGTTATAGCTGCTACAACTTGCTTATTAATGGCTTCCTGCGGAAATAATCAAACTAATGCTAAACCCGAAACTATGCAAAGCGACGATTCGTTATTTGATGCTTTTAAACAAAACTTTGTAGAAGATCTTTGGAAAATGTATCCAAGCTGGGCAGCCAGCCAGGGCTATCATAAATACGATAGTGTATTGGTTGTACCTAATGATGAAAGCAGTGCAAAAGAATTGGCTTTTTGTAAGGAAACATCAAGTCTGTTAAAAGCATTGGATATAGCTAAGCTATCTGATAAAAATAAAACAGATTATTACATGATAGAAAACCAGATAAATTCTACCGAGTGGTCTATCAATACTCAAAAGGCCAACGAGTGGAATCCTTCTGTATTTAATATTTGTGGCGAGTTTGCCGAAATGCTAAATAACAATTATGACACTTTGCCTGTGCGTTTGCATAATTTTTACCTGAAAATGAAAAACATTCCGGCTTATTATGAGGCAGCTAAAAAACAAATTAAAAACCCAACGGTTGAACATACGCAACTGGCTATAGATCAAAACTTAGGTGGCTTATCTGTTTTTGAAACCGATTTAGAAGATGCTTTGAAAAAAGATAATCCTAAAAAAGAAATTGCAGATGCCATACGTGCCCGCGCCAAAGAAGCGGTTGCAGCTATTAAAGATTATGCCGATTTTTTGAAGAAACTAAAAAATGAAACTCCGCGCAGTTTTCGTTTAGGAAAAGAATTGTATGCCAAGAAATTTGAATTTGATATTCAATCGGGTTACACAGCAGATGAGATTTATAAAAAAGCTATTCAGCACAAAGCAGAATTACACAAGCAAATGTTTATACTGGCCGATAAGCTATTTGCTAAATATATAACAGAACCCGAAAAGCTTACCGTTGGAAAAAAAGGATTTACGCCTAAACCAAAAGATTCTTTAGCGCTTATTAAAATGGTGATTGATAAGATTTCGTTAAAGCACGTAGCGGCCGATTCGTTTCAAATAGCTATTGAGCATCAAATACCTTTGCTGGTTGATTTTATCAAACAAAAAGATTTAATTTATATTGATCCTTCAAAACCCTTAGTAGTGCGTAAAGAGCCGGCTTATATGGCGGGTGTGGCCGGGGCTTCTATTAGCGCACCGGGACCGTATGATAAAAACGGAAACACCTATTATAACGTAGGTAGTTTAAGCGGTTGGGATAAAGAAAAAGCAGAAAGTTATTTACGCGAGTACAATCATTACATTTTGCAGATATTAAATATACACGAGGCTATACCGGGCCATTATACACAGTTGGTATATGCCAATCAATCGCCAAGTATTATAAAATCTATTTTTGGTAATGGTGCTATGATAGAAGGTTGGGCTGTTTATACCGAGCGTATGATGCTTGAAAATGGCTATGGCAACAATGAACCCGAAATGTGGTTGATGTATTATAAATGGAATTTGCGCACCACCTGCAACACCATTTTAGATTATGGGGTGCATGTAAATAACCTAAGTAAAGAAGATGCCCTTAACCTGTTAATAAACGAAGCCTTTCAGCAAAAAGCAGAAGCAGAAGGTAAATGGAAACGTGTATCTGTTACGCAGGTGCAACTTTGCTCTTACTTTACCGGCTATACCGAAATTTATGATTTTAGAGAAGAACTTAAAAAGAAAATGGGCGATAAATTTAACTTAAAACAATTTCATGAAAAGTTTTTAAGCTACGGCAGCGCACCTGTTAAATATATAAAAATGCTGATGCTGGCAGATTTAGATAAAGAGAAGAAGTAAAAGACTAAACACAAAAAAATCCCGCTTACACCAAGCGGGATTTTTTTTGAAAGAATAATTTGCTTTAATGTCATTGCGAGCGCAGTGTGGCAAACTTATTACTTAGCGGGAGATTGCTTCGTCATTCTTCCTCGCAATGACAAACACCCCTATCTCATTGCGAGCGCAGTGTGGCAAACTTATTATTTAGCGGGAGATTGCTTCGTCATTCTTCCTCGCAATGACAAACACCCCTAT
>CAIXZI010000473.1 GCA_903923915.1 uncultured Bacteroidota bacterium | reverse complement strand
TTTTTGTTTTCATTTTATATTTATTTTAAGATTAAAAAAATAGCGCATAAAAAAAGCCCGTTCTTTTGGAACAGGCTTTGTATATTGTTTTTTAAATTTCTTGATTATTTACAATACTTTACCATTCCAATGTTGGGCATTAGATAATAATAATAATATGTATTGTTTAATTTTCGCACAAAGCAAATATATAAAAGAATTTTCATTTAAAAATGAAGTCGAAATTAATTTACGGGTAACTTAATTTAAACACGGTACGCCTATTTTGACGATGCTCTTCAGCGCTACAATCAACTCCATTAGCACATTTGTTGGTAAGCTGAGTTTCGCCAAAGCCTTTGGCTGTAAGACGTTTTTTTTCTATGCCTTTGCTGACTAAATAATCAACCACCGTATTGGCTCGTTTTTGAGAAAGATCCATGTTGTATTCATCACCCGCTGTAGCATCTGTATGAGCCTGTACTTCAAGTAACAAAGTGGGGTTTGCTTTCATGGCGTCAATTGCTTTAGCAAGAATAACTTCGGCAGCAGCCAGTATTTTATATGAACCCGATTCGTAATAAATATTCTCAATAATTTCTATTTCTTTTTTGGCACCACTAAATTTAAGGTGAGTCCAAGGGTCAAAGTCTTCAATAGAAATAGTAGAGAGAAGAGCTCTTTCACTTTCTATCAATTTGAATTTAAAAATGCCTTCTGCATCTTTAGTTATTTCTTTTATAATTTTTCCGTGTTCATCTGTTACAAAAATTTTATTAAAAGCAATCTTCTTGCTATCTAAAACATCAATAGCAAAATTATATTTACCCGAAGGTAGTAAACCTGGAAAAGAAAAATTTCCACCAACATCTGTAACATGAAAAGAAATAATTTCATTTCGCTCGTTTAATAATAAAAACTTAATAGCTGCTAAAGGGGTTTTCTCCGGGTTATCGGCAATTAGCCTTCCTTTTACATCAATTTTAATAGGTTGGTCTTCTACGGTCATCAAGCTCATAACATTTGCATCAGAAGGAATAATTTCAAATTTGTATTTTCCTTTTTCCATTACTTTAGAAATAAGTATGGTTTTACCTGCATTATCCGTAACAATAAATTTATCAATGCCTGCAAAGACTGCATCTTCTACATCAAGCGTTAGTAGGTACTTTTTATCATACGGCAGTTTATCAAATTTAAAATGGCCATTGGCATCTGTTTTTGTTTGATACAAAATTTCGCCTTGCTCATTTGTTATATATACAATTCTATCTGCATAAGGTTTTCGATTTGCATCATCACTAATAATATTTCCAGCAAAATCAACCCTAACCCTTGTGTTATCAATAATACGGCCAATTTTAATTGTTTTTACAGTAGTATTAAAATAAATATCCTTAACACTAACTTCAATTTTTGTGAGGTTAGCAGCAGCCAGTTTAAATTTAAATACCGGATTTTTTTCTGAAGCATTAAAATTTATTCGTTGTTCGTTAATTCTAATTTCATTAATTAAACTCTTATCAGTTATCTGGCCTTCAACTAAAATATCCATTTGATTATCTACGATATTGGCAAAACCACTATTATCTGTAGCCGGATAATTTATAACTAGCGTTGGCGCATCATTCTCTTTATTTAGTTGATAGTTTTTATCCGAAGCTTCTTTTAATAAATTTATTATTTGAAGATTATTTGGTTGTAATTGAGCTGCCTGCTTTAAATCTGTAATAGCTTCCGTATAATTACCAAGCTCTAAATACAATTGCCCTCTTCCATAAAAAGCATTTGCATTGCTGTTTTCTAATTGTACCACCTTAGTATAATCGCTAATGGCACTTTGAAACTGGCTGGTTTGTTTATATATCTGCGCACGAGCAAAAAAACCATCTGTAAATTTTGGGTTTAATGCCAGACATTTATTTAAGTATCCAACCGCATTTGTAAAATCTGTTTTCTTTAAAAAGGGTTGAGATTCTAAATAATCAATATAATATTGTTTGGGTTCTACTGTGTCTGCTGCATCAATAGAAATAGCCATATCAAATTCTTTTATGGCATTATCGTTGTCATTTAATTTATACAAAACCAAGGCATGGTTTGCATAATATGGTTTAAACTTTGGCAATGGTTTTACATCATTTGGGCTTTCGTTTTTCATTAAACGAATAGCTGATACATAATCAATGTTTGCATTGGTATAATCTTTTAAACTATCTAATGCCAAGGCTTTATAATAATGATTAACATGATTGTATCGCTGTACTTCTAGTGCCTGATTTGCCTTATCTAAAGCCACGGAAAAGTTTTTTAATTTTAAATAAGAAAAAGATGCTTTTTGAAGGGCTTCGATATTTTTTTTATCCATTGAAATTAATACATCCAAATATTGAGCAGACAAGGTGTAGTTACTCATACTCATGGCTAAATCAGCTACTTTCATATACAACCTGTTTGTTTTAGGTTTTATTTTAATGCTAGCTGTATAATCATTAATAGCTTCTTGAGGTTTTCTAAGTTTTTCATAGGCTAAGCCACGTGCAATGGTATAATCATAATTGTTTGGTTTTAGAACCAATGCTTTTGTATAACCATCAATAGTTGCTTGATATTTTTGGGCTTTAAAATCTTTTTTAGCTTGCTTAACTATTTTTTTTGCCGATTGCGAAAAAGCAACCATAGAGGCAAATAAAAATATAATCAAATAATTTTTTTTCAATGCTGCGGTTTTTAATAAGTAAAACTAATAAATAGTTTTAAAACACTAAAACCAAATAAAAACCCTCATAATTTGGCTATATCAAGTAAACTATCCTTTAAAGTTGTAATAGTAGCTATTCATAATGGCATCAAACATCATATCAGCAAAAATATGATAGCCTTTTGCGGTAAAATGTATTTTATCCTTTTTAGCTAAACCTACTTGCTGCCATTTATAAATGCTTTTATAACCGCCCATTACAGCATATATATCCCACAGGGCGGCATTGTGTTTTTCGGTTAGTTTGTAAATACATTCTTCTACCGTTGCACTTTTTTTATTAGGGCCTCTTTTACGCACATAATTATCGGTAATGGTGTTAAACAAAATGGCACAGGTTGGAGATGCCTGTCTAACAAGCGATACAATAGAATCGTAGTGTGCTATGTAATCTTCAGAAGAAAAGGTTTTACCCTGTACATCGTTAACACCAAGCGAAAGAATAACCAAATCAGGTTGTAGCGTTTTTAGCTGTTGTGCAAATAACTGACAACGCAAAACAGATTGCGTAGATGCGCCATTAGCTCCCAATGCGGCATAATAAATGCCCGCTTCATCTGTATTTCTAACATCAAAGCCATATAAAACAAAATCTCTTTGAGAAGAATCTTTCCGAACTAATTCAAACACAATAGAATCTACAGGCGCATCTAAAATAAATTGGGTATAACCTTTGGTTTCAAAATCTTGTCGTTTAGCTTTTATATCCCCCTTGATGTTGAATGAAAAACTTTTATTAAAGTTATGGTAAACACGAATAGTATTAAAGTTTTTATGATGCGGGTTTTCTAAAATTTTCATGCCAAAATAATTAGCGCTATCGTTCGTAGTTGCTGTAATTTGCGCCATACCTACATTAGGACACGTGTTTTTTACTAATGCCGTTCTGCAAGGTTTCCATTTACCGTTTGAGAAGCTGGTAAAATAAGGCGGCGAGTTTGTTTTTACTATTTTAAAGGGGAAAGCAAAAAAACCTCCACCTTTTGGCGCACGTAAATTTTGAAAATTGGTAGTTAGCTTATCGCCCCACATACCGCCCTGTATATGACTTCCACCAATTTGTACAATTATTAATTCTTTTTCTTTTCCATTTAAAAACTTGCCCATTTTTTTATAGAACGAAAGCATAGAGCTGCTATCTTTTCCATACACAATTTTATTAGCAGCATAATTTATAAACGGATATTTAGTTTGTTCTGTTTGAGCAAATAGTAAAATAGAAGCGAAAAAAAATAGAAACAAGTAGCACTTTTTATTTATCATAAATTTTATTGTTTTTCTTTTGTATAAAATTATTGTAATCATTCATTAATGCACTGTATAAAAGCACGGCTATTTTACGCGCACCTACCGGAGAAAAATGTATATAGTCTGTTGCCGCAATACCTTGATCTACCCAGCTAATCATGCTGTTTTTTCCACCCATGCAATCATACATATCAAAAAAAGCACAGTTAGTTTGAAAGGCTGCCAAACGTATGGCATCTCTAACTTTTTCAAGTAATGGGTAGGTAACATAAGTATCGCCATCCTTTATGCTCATATCTGCCGGGCCAATAACTAAAATGCTAACACCGGGCGCAATTTTACGAATAACATTAATTTGTGCGCGTAAATATTCTCCAAAATTTGCCGCCATTTTTTCGTCGAGGATATTGGGCATGGTGTTGCCTCCAAACTGAAGAATGATGAATTTTGTATTCAAGTAATCGTAAAATAGTTTAAGATGTTGCAAATTCAACTGGTTAAAAAACGTACCCGAACTGCCACGCAAGCCAAAATTATCAACCATTACGCCGCCATCACCCTCTAACGATAAACCAAAAATATCCGGACTATCTTTTCCTTGAAATTTTATTTCAAATGTATTGGGCGCTTGTGATAAATTAAATTGCGTAACGTTAAAATTTCCTTTTGTTGAAAGCGTGTCTGATTTTTTTACTATGTCATTTTCTAAAAATTGAATTTGCGTTTTTTTAGTTGTACTTGCATAAAACAGTTTCACTTTATTGTAGGAAGCGACTAAACTACCGGCACTCTGTGTAGTTTTTACTTTAAGCCAGGCATTTTTTACAGAAGCTGTATCATTATAATTGCAATACCTGCAAAAGCCTGCAGCCACGCCATACGTAGCATGCGGCACACGAGAATCTTTCGCCGTAAAAATGCTGTATCTATCCCAGGTATCGCTCCAGCTTTGTTTTAAGCCAACACTTTGTGCAACCGGTAATGCCGCAATAAAGCCAGGGCCTTTGCCACCAAAATGAGTTTGTAATTTTTGACGCAGGTAATCTGTAATTCTATCACCTTCTATTTGCGAATCGCCATAATGTAAAATACGTATGCTTTTATTATCGGATGAAACCGCTGCCAATGCTTCAAAAAAATTATTTAATGCAGTTTTAGCAGAATCTTTATACTGAATGCTTGTGATGAGTTTTATAGAAGGGTCATTTACTTCTTTATAATCAATTTCTTTTTTAGTTAAAGAATCTGCCGATAATTTAGAAGAATCTCCATCACTTAATTTATCTTCTGCATCTGCTAAGGCCACAATTTTAGAGATGTCGGTTTTTTTAGTTGCATTTGTAGAGAAATAGGAGGCTAAGTTTGGAAAAGAAATTTTTTGATCGAAAACAAGTATCCCTTCCTTTGGAAAAACAGAAGAAATGCCGGCCAAAACAAGCATTACCGATAAGGTAAAGAGTAGTATATGAAGGGGTTTTATGGTTTTCAAGGTGTAAACACCAAATCTAAAGAAATTGCATAAAACATAAAATTATTTTAATGCACGTCTTTATGTTGATTAAACGCCGCCAGTCTGCATTTTTTAATCATATAGGTTTAAATATGTATTGGGTTCATGGCCTAAAACCATAATGTATTCTTAACAATAAATCAACATTAGGGTAATGTAAGTGCTTTTTCTTTGCACGAAAGAATTGTTGTGTTAACCGAAAAAATACATTTTTTATTGCTTGTAGCTAATAAGGCCGATGCCTTGTTTTTAGAGAGTGCTATAGAAAAAGTAATGGAGGGCGATTTTTTTACAGCAAACACCTTTAAAAAAGGCGAAGAATACGTTTTAGAAAACAAGGTTGATGTTGTTATTTGTAACCTGCAATTACAAGACAGAGATGCCATTGATTTTATTTACAACGTAAAAACACAAAGCAAAAAACCTTACTACATTGTAATTAGTGACGATTCATCTTCCTACATTGAAAAAGAGGCTTACAAGGCCGGCGCTAATGATTATTTGATAAAAAATAACTTGGGTAACATTGGGTTCAAAATAAAAAACCTACTGGGTTACTTGAATAACAAAAACAAAGAAAAAACACTACTGCCTAGTATTGTAATTGACGAAGAAAAATATTTAATTCTAAAAGAAAACCTACCTTATTTTTTACCAGCTAAAGAATTTGAAATAGTAAAAATGTTTTGCGCTTATCCCGAAAAAATATTTAGCAGAGAGGAAATAGCTGCCAGTGTATGGAAAAACCCTTTAGTGGCAAAATCGCGTATTATTGATGTGCATATTACCCATATACGCAAAGTATTAGGTAAAGAAGTTATTCGTTCGGTAAAAAAAGTTGGATATGGCTTGCGAGCCTAGTAAAACAAAAAAGCCGAACTTAATCGGCTCTTTTATGCAATTATTATTAGTTTAAAATTTATACGAAAACCCTACACCAAGCACCTGCTTAAACTGCACACGCGGGCCAACTAATTTGCCATCTGCCTGCTGAATTTTTACTGCCGGATCGTAAATTAACTGCGTACTAAATGTAGCGCTTATAAATTTATTTACTTTCATGCTTAAAAGGGTAGTCCAGTTTACATACAAATTTTCAGGATGATTAATGTAATCGCTAAACGCTTCTACCATGGTATTAAAATCAACATTATGCATAACATGTTTATGATATTGTATTTTAGCATAGCCCCCAAACTGGTAACGTATATTTTTATAAGGTGTAACAACTGCGCCATTAGCATCTAATACTTGTGCCTGAACACCGTATGCACCTTGTTTGGCAAGTGTATTATCGCCCACATAGGTTACACGTGCAGTAGCGGGCGAGATAAAAAACGAAAGGTTAGAATCAACTTCAAAATCCATCCCAAGTGCCAATAAACCATAAGCCGGAGCCAGAAAATTGGATATTTTAACGGAATCGTTTGGATAATTATACCCCGGAGCAAACTGTGTTTTTAAATCTAACAGCGCAGAATAATACGCTTTTTTAAACGCTTCTCTTCCAACCTTTGAGGTTAGTTGTATTCTATCATCTGTCTTTAACCAATCTTTACTCGAACCATTTTTAATTAGTCCATAGGCCAAGTTAATATTCGTATTCCAAATAATTTTTTCTTTATGATAATTAAAAAAAACGCTAACTAATCCGCCACCCGAAATAGCTCCTTGTCCACCGGCAGCCCAGTTGGTAAGACTTACTTCTTGTCCGTTAAGCGATACAGTTCCTCCATGCTTCCAGTGTTTGGCAGAGGTATCTACAAGGGTTTTTAAAACTTCTGCTTCTGCTTTTAATACCAGTGCGTCATCTTTAGGTTGTTGTGCTTTAAGCTGTGTAATGCTTGCTATAGATAACAAGCAAGCCATAACAAGAGTGGTTGTTTTTTTCATAAAATTAAATTAGAGGGTATAGTGGTTTATTTTTTTTTGGGTTGTATTTGTCTTTGTTTAGACATTTCTTCTAAACGTTGCTGGAAGCCCGATTTTTTAACCGGTTTTTTCATGTGAGTTTCTATCTCTGCACGAATTTTTTTATCGTCGATAAACTTACGCATAATCATGGTTTGCGCAAAAGTAATTACGTTAGCCAAGAAATAATACCAACTTAAGCCTGATGAATACGAGTTCATAAAACTTAAAAAGATAACAGGCATTAAATACATCATCACTTTCATGCCTGGCATTTGTTGCTGAGAATCTGGTGTAAGGTATTTAGCATTCATCCAGGTATAAGCAATGGTTGATACAAACATTAACAGCGCAAACAAACTGATGTGATCGCCATAAATAGAATCTATAATAGGTATATGCCCAAACGTCCAGATAGAATCATAAGTTGACAAATCTGCCGCCCATAAAAATGCTTTTTGACGAAGCTCTATTGATGCAGGAAAGAAATTTAACAACGCAATTAAAATTGGGAATTGAATTAATGCCGGAATGCAACCTGAAAACGGACTGGCACCTGCTTTTTTATAAAGTGCCATATTTTCCTGATTTTTTTTCATGGCATCAGCAAT
>CAIXZI010000472.1 GCA_903923915.1 uncultured Bacteroidota bacterium | reverse complement strand
TTCATAAGATATAGTTTGCTACTATCCGCTAAATATTGCATAGATGCTGTTGATAATACATCTATGTCCGCAGGTAGGTTTATTCCGCCTACGGCAAGAGTAGGGTATACATCTGCTTTCTTCCTTTCAGCTTTGTTATCAATTACGGGAGTGATAAATGTAGCAATGTTTTTTTGTGAAGTATCTCCTTTTAGAAACAAGTTAAAATAATCTTGCGAATATGTCAAAGGAGTCCCTCCCTGATTTGGTTGAGAATAAACAAAATTGCTTGCTATAAAAAACATTAAAAGTAAAACTGGGTTTTTCATTTATTTTTTATCTTCTAATAATGATACTTTCATTTTTAGTTTACTATTTTCTTCTTCAAGTTTTTGTACTTTTTTATTAACCTCAATCATATATAAATACATTTCTTCTATTTTTTCCATTTGCTTAACCTGCAACTCACCAAGGTTTTGCCCTTTAGTTTCAACCTCAGTTGCACTTGGTACGTTTGGCAAATGTTGATTTTGGTTTATGTATTTTTCAACTTCAGTTAAAGGCATTAGTTTATAATCCTTTTTAAACACATAATCAGCCCAATTTCCACTTGATTGACTTACTACATAAATCTCTTTAGCAACAAACGTACCATCAACTGTTAATTTCGCTGAACTATAAGTTGCTGCTTGAGGAGAAGTTTTACCAACATGCACAGCTCCAGTAGCATCCCATAATAATGCTATACCATTTGGATTAGCTCCTGCTGCACCTGTATAACCCAAAGCACCTCCATTAAAGCCATATAACACCGGCCCATTTATCCCACTTTTACCTGCAAAAGCAGAATTACTAGAATTTGCTCCAAAAGCACCTAAGCCATGGTGTGCGTCATTACCACTTAATAATATTTGATTATCGTTTACAACAGCAATATTTCCTGTACTAGTAATTCGCACTCTCTCTACATTATTGGTTACAAAAGGCAAATCATTACCATCAGTTGTTCCAATAGACGAAACAACTGCGCTTGCATTTGTACCATTACCCCCAAAAGCCCAAGCAACTGCATTGTTAGAACCTACGACAGCACCTTTAACTAAATTACCATTGGCATCTACTAATAAACTTTGTAAGTTATTGTTGCTATTACCATAATTTGGCAAAGTAATATTTCCGCTATTATCCCATTTAAAAGCAATTTTAGTGGTAGGAGTATTACTAATAACGTCCTTTGTAGCTAAAGCACCCCCACTATATCCGTATAAAACAGGCCCATCAATGCTTATAGCTGTTGCATTATTATTAAAGCTGCTAAACCAACCTAAACCATGGTTTAGATCTCCAGTACCCCTTAATAATAACTGGCTATTGCTATTACTTGCATCACTGCCTATTCCAATATTATTACCAACAGTAATAGTTCGTTGCACATTCAAATAACCTCCATCAGATCTTGTAGAATAAATAGAAACGTTAGCTCCGCTTGAATAACCTATTATAATATCATCAGGAGATACCACATAAGGATACCCGGGTTGGTCGGGTGTGTTTATATCAAAACTTTCAATATAAGTGTGTACACCATCATTACCAAATAAAGCACATTTACTGGGCACTGCATTATCATTTACTATACGTAAGGCATCTTTTACTACCAATTTATCATCCCAGTTACCGGGTAAATCATTATTAATAGTAATAATATCATTATTTCCGGTAGAGCCTCCACCAATATAAACCCTGCCTTCTTCTCGGTTGTTGGCGTGGTGTGATGTAATACGCATGCGCTCAACATTATTTGTTTTAAATATTAAATCTTTATCATCCGTAGTTCCAATAAAATTATAGGTGGTATCTGTTTGAGAGTTACCGCGCAAATTCCAGTATCCGATAGTTCCAGTAAATGGATTATTAACACCGGTAGCAGGTGTAGTTCTTAAATTCCCATCATTATCTACAAACAAAGGCACAAAACTACCACCACCTGCCAGAGAGCTTACAGCAATGCTATTGGTTGTAACAGCACCTACTATACGGGCACTCCCATTTACATCTAATGAATAACTTGGGCTACTATTTCCTATACCAAAATTACCTCCTGTAAAATAAGCATTGCTTCCACTAGTTTGTATAGCTTGTGTTGGCAATGCTGCCCAAGTTCCGTTACCAAATAATACTTGCGATGATGTGCCTGCACTTAAGGGGCCAATCAATCCATTGGCATCCGTTAATAAAATACGGCTACCTGTTCCTGCTAAAGAAGTGCTTTTAATGGTACTGTTAAATGTTGCAGGCGCACTTACTGTTAAGTTAGAGCTTGTAGAAGCTATACCGCTTGCAGTTAAATTCCCATTAATTCTTGCATCACCAGTAGTGGTAAAACTTGTAGCACTTATACCGCCTGTAAAATTCACATTTCCTCCACTCATTGTCCAAGGTGAGGTGGCAGCTTGTATTTCTAAATTATCCATGCGTAATGTTCCACTGCTTCCTGTACCACCGCTTGCTGCAAAACGTACGTAAACGGCTGTTTGGTTATTTAAGGTTGTTATACCACTTAAATCTACAATAGCCTCTGTATATGAATTGTTTAACCCTGGTGTAACCGTTTGGCTTAATGCCGTATAAGTACTGCCATCAGTGCTATAGTATATATCAATAGCTGTTGCACCTGTACTGCTATGTTCAGTTTGAAAATAAATTTTATAATTTATGTATGTATTTAATGCACTACCGCCCAAGGTAAGTGTCCAATAATTTGTATTTGTACCGCTACTGTTGCTCATACTCAACGCATTTCCGGCTGTTGTAATTTGCGTAAAAGCACTACTTCCGGTTGTTGTTCCGCCATAAGCAGCATTAGCTTGGGTTCCGTTAACACTTGCAGTAATGTTACTTGCAGTACTTGCGGCACTTACAGGCAACGAGCTCGAACCATTAAAATCAAACTGAGCAATAGTGGTTTGTGCATTTGCTGCTAATCCGGCTAATAAGCTAACAGCTAAAATGTGGAGTTTTTTCATGAGATTGTTTTTAATCTAATTTATTTTAACTTAAATTTAAGTTAATTATGTTTTTTGCAAACATAAAATAATTAGTTACAAACTACATTACTAAATTGTTAAACTTATCGACAAACATCATTAAATTACCAATGTATCTGGTAATTTTTACGATAAATCTTACATATGTAAGTTTATTTGATATTTATATATGTACAAACTATATCTGGCGCAGGTGTCCACGCATACATTCAGCGCATCAATCATGCAATTAAATAAATATTATTTCG
The DNA here is from genome assembly GCA_903923915.1 of uncultured Bacteroidota bacterium. Lineage (GTDB taxonomy): Bacteria > Bacteroidota > Bacteroidia > B-17B0 > Aurantibacillaceae > PALSA-968. Next base: position 6,162 of record CAIXZI010000472.1, on the reverse strand, counting down.
GAGCAGCGCGCCAGCTCAATAAAGCTAATGACTCAAATATGCACAACACATTTACATTATATCCGGGGCAGGCATTCACCCAAAACACTCAGCGCATCAATCATCCAATTAAATAAATATTCTTTCGCAGCAGCGCGCTAGCCCGACAAAACGCGGAGCAGACTGGCCTTGTGCGTTGTAGATCGTTTTGTCTTGAATTTTTGTTTCTTTTGCTTCAAGGCAAAAGAAAGTATCTAAAGAAGAAAGAAAGTATTAAAAACCTATAGTTTTTGCCTCAAAAACGCACTACCCGTTTCACCGTTCGTCAAAAAAATCCCACCGTTTAAAAAGTTTTCCCTGCCGTTTAACTGTTAAAACAGCACAATTGCCAAAAACGCAAAAAAACCTACGTATAAATACCTAATTAATAACTAATAATAATTTAAAACAAAAAAACCATGTCATCAATCAGCGAAGTAGGTCATGCTAAAAACGTAGCACACCTGTCAACCTTAATCACATACTGCGTTAGTTACGGCAGTAGTTACAACCCAAGCAACAATGCTATAAAGCTACCCGCTTTAAATGCTTTGTCAACCACAGCGCAAACAGCTCTTGCCAATGTAATAACAGATGCAACAGCAAATACCGCTGCCATCAATGCGCGCATCATTGCATTTCAAAACATTAAAAAACTGGCAACACGTATGTTTAGTGCATTAATAGCTTCGGGTGCAACAGCGCAGCAAAAAGCAAATGCTAAAACCATTAACCGTAAAATTCAGGGCAGCCGCGCTAAAATAATTCCGGTGCCTGCGCCGGCAACACCATCCAATCCGTCATCAAACAATAGTTCTTCTTCATCAGAAAAAACTACTACGCCTCCAAGTACAAATCCGGTGCCAGCACCTGTTGCACCACATACTATTTCTACTGCGCAGTTAAGTTTCGATAATTTAATCCAACACATGGCGGCTTTCATTGCATTATTGCAAAGCATTCCTTCCTATAGCCCTAACGAAGTAGATTTAAAACTAACTGCTTTAAATACCTATTTGGCAAACTTAACAGCAACCAACAATGCAGCAGTTGTTGCACACACCAAAATAAACAACACCCGCATTGCACGTAATAAGGTATTGTATACACCCATCACCGGCTTATGCGATATTGGCGAGGAGGTTAAAGATTACATCAAATCCGTTTATGGCACAAATGCACCGGAATATAAGCAGATACGCTCGATAAAATTTAAGCCACAAAAACTTTAGTAATGTCCCTTCTAAAAAAACCATCTTCATTAGCTTTTATGAAGATGTTTTTTTTTGAACACAGCGTAAACCTGCAAAGCCTCCGCCGTCGCTTGGCATGTGCGATTTACCATCGGACTTTCTTACCTTTTTCGTTCTTTTTGGTCAAGCAAAAAGAAAATATAAGATAGGTAAAAGATTCCCACGCCATTTACAAAAACTCGTAATCATAACACCCATAGTATTCACAATATCCCCGGGGCAGGCGTCCACGAACGGTGCGAACTTGAGCTAAGATAGCCAAGCAGGGCAGCCCTGTGTGAAATCGCAGCGAATGTTGGCGTTCGTGGTGCACTTTCTTTGCTTCGTTTCTTTGGGCAAGCAAAGAAATGAAGAAGAAAAATCTCCACCTTTTAGTTAAGCAAAAAGAACATGTAAAAAACATCCAAATATAAATATAGAATTGGCTTCCGCTACTTCAAAACTTGCCTTAGCCAGTATAGAATTACCCTTAGCCGGTTCAGAATGCACGTTAGCCACTAACAAACTCAGCTTAGCCACTTCAAAATTTCCTTTAGCCAGCATAGAATTAAGCTTAGCCGGTTAAGAATAAGCTTTAGCCACTAACAAACTAGGCTTAGCGATTATAGAATTACCTTTAGCCAGTACAGAATGAGCTTTAGCCAGTATAAAATTAACCTTAGCCGCCTAAAAACAAAAAAGGGTTTCAAACTAAATTGAAACCCTTTTTAAATGATAACTGATAAATGTTACCTGTTAACTGATATTACGCTTCTTCTTCAACTTCTTCTTTAGAAGCCATCAATTGTTCGTATTCTTCTTTGCTACCTACTATTAGTTTTTCGTACTGACGGATACCTGTTCCCGCAGGAATTAAGTGACCTACAATTACGTTTTCTTTTAAGCCTTTTAGTAAATCTACTTTACCGTTTATAGCTGCTTCGTTCAATACTTTAGTTGTCTCTTGGAACGATGCCGCTGATATCCAGCTTGCAGTTTGTAAAGAGGCGCGTGTAATACCTTGCAATACAGGGTTTGCCGTAGCAGGCACTGCATCTCTAGATTCTACTTGCTTATGATCTTTACGTTTTAATGATGAATTGATATCACGTAGTTTACGAGAAGATAAAATTTGTCCGGCTTTTACCTCGGTGCTATCTCCTGCTTCAACAACTACTTTCATACCAAACAAACGGTCGTTTTCTTTCATGAAATCGATTTTGTTAGCCATTTGTCTTTCTAAGAAAATAGTATCGCCCGGATCTTCAATTTCAACTTTACGCATCATCTGACGAACGATTGTTTCAAAGTGCTTATCGTTCAGTTTTTGTCCTTGTAAACGATATACCTCCTGAATTTCATTCACAATATATTCTTGTACCGCTGTTGGGCCTTTAATAGAAAGGATATCACCAGGGCTAATTGAACCATCAGATAACGAATCACCTGCACGTACAAAGTCATTTTCTTGCACAAGAATGTGTTTAGATAATGATACCAAGTAAGTACGTTTTTCGCCTGTTTTAGCTTCAACCATAACCTCGCGGTTACCACGTTTAATTTTACCAAAAGTAACAATACCGTCAATCTCAGCCACTACAGCAGGGTTGCTTGGGTTACGAGCCTCAAATAATTCGGTAACACGTGGTAAACCACCTGTAATATCACCTACTTTACCGGTAACGCGTGGTATTTTTACCAATACTTTACCTAATTCAATTTTCTCACCTTCTTCAACAACTACGTGTGCGCCAACCGGTATATTGTAAGATTTATAAGGCTCGCCTTTTTTATCTACAATTCTAATCATCGGACTCTTAGTTTTATCACGACTTTCAGTTATTACCTTTTCTTTAAAGCCTGTTTGCTCATCAGCCTCTTCGCGGAAAGTAGAACCTTCTTCGATGTGCTCATAAGAAACTGTACCGGCAAATTCAGATACGATTACCGCGTTGTAAGCATCCCAATCGCAAATCAATTCGCCTTTTTTAACTTTAGCGCCTGGTTTAATATATAATTGAGAACCATAAGGAATGTTACCTGTTGTTAAAGTAATTCCTGTATTAGGATCAACAATACGTATCTCTGTAGAACGACCAATAACAACCGTTACTTTTTTACCATCCGGATTAACACGGTCTACTGTGCGTAGCTCGTCAATTTCTGTAATACCATCATGTTTAGCTTCTAATTTAGAAGATGCTGCAGTGTTACTTGCAGTACCCCCAACGTGGAACGTACGAAGTGTTAACTGTGTACCCGGCTCACCAATTGATTGAGCTGCGATAACACCTACTGCTTCACCTAATTGTACAAACTTACCATTACCTAAGTTACGTCCGTAGCATTTAGCACAAACACCTTGGCGACTTTCGCAAGTTAATACCGAACGAATTTCAACTGATTCTAAAGGAGATTTTGCAATGGCTTCAGCTACTTTTTCATCAATTAATTCTCCGCCTACAGCAATTAAATCGCCTGTTAATGGATGATAAACATCTGCTAAAGCAACACGACCTAATAAACGATCATATAAAGATTCTACTATTTCTTCGTTGTTTTTTAACGGCATAGCAGTTAATCCACGTAATGTACCGCAATCTGCTTCGGTAATAATTACATCCTGTGCCACGTCAACTAAACGACGAGTTAAGTAACCCGCATCAGCTGTTTTTAACGCCGTATCAGCAAGACCTTTACGAGCACCGTGGGTAGAAATAAAGTATTCCAAAATTGATAAACCTTCACGGAAGTTAGATAATACCGGGTTCTCGATAATTTCAGCTCCACCAGAACCTGCTTTTTGTGGCTTAGCCATCAAACCGCGCATTCCGCTAAGCTGTTTAATTTGTTCTTTACTACCACGAGCACCAGAATCTAGCATCATGTAAACAGAGTTGAACCCTTGTTTATCTGAGCTTAATGCATCTAATACTTTTTTAGTTACTTTAGAGTTAGTGTGTGTCCAAACGTCAATAATTTGGTTGTAACGCTCGTTGTTGGTAATGAAGCCCATGTTGTAATTGGCCATTACTTCCGTAACTTGTTCGTGCGCGTCTGCAATTAGTTTAATTTTTTCAACCGGTGTTTGTATGTCACCTAAGTTAAACGATAAACCACCACGGAACGCTGTTTTAAATCCAAGTTCTTTAATATCATCAAGAAATTTAGCTGTTTTAGCCATACCAGTTTTTTTCAAAACGGTACCGATAATATCACGTAACGATTTTTTAGTCAACAATTCATTGATATAACCTGCTTCGTGCGGAACAACTAAGTTGAACATTACACGACCTACAGTTGTTTCAATGATTTTTTTAGTTAACTCATCGTTTTCAAGCGCATTGTCAACACGCACTTTAATCATAGCGTGCAAGTCAACGCGTTTTTCGTTGTATGCAATAATTACTTCATCAGGTGAGTAGAAAGTCATACCTTCTCCTTTTACTTCATCACCTTTAATGTTACGTTTGCCTTTGGTTAAATAATATAAACCAAGTACCATATCCTGAGACGGAACCGCAATTGGCGCACCGTTTGAAGGATTTAAGATGTTATGAGATGCAAGCATCAACATTTGAGCTTCTAAAATTGCAGCATTTCCTAATGGAACGTGAACTGCCATTTGATCTCCATCAAAATCGGCGTTAAACGCAGTACAAACTAATGGATGTAACTGAATTGCTTTTCCTTCAACCAATTTTGGTTGGAAAGCCTGAATACCTAATCTGTGTAGTGTTGGGGCACGGTTTAACATAACCGGATGTCCTTTCAATACGTTTTCTAAAATATCCCAAACAATCGCTTCTTTTTTCTCAACTAATTTCTTAGCCGATTTAACCGTTTTTACCACACCACGCTCAAGCATTTTGCGGATAATAAATGGTTTGAATAATTCAGCAGCCATTTCTTTTGGAAGACCGCACTCATGTAATTTCAATTCAGGTCCTACAACAATTACCGAACGAGCCGAGTAATCTACACGTTTACCTAATAAGTTCTGACGGAACCTACCTTGTTTACCTTTTAATGAATCTGATAATGATTTTAAAGCGCGGTTACTTTCTGTTTTAACTGCATTTGCTTTACGAGAGTTGTCAAACAATGAGTCAACTGATTCTTGTAACATACGTTTTTCGTTACGTAAAATTACATCCGGAGCTTTAATTTCTATTAAACGTTTTAAACGGTTATTACGAATAATAACACGACGATATAAATCATTTAAGTCAGAAGAAGCAAAACGACCTCCATCCAATGGAACTAAAGGTCTTAATTCTGGTGGAATTACCGGAATTACTTTAACAACCATCCATTCTGGTTTGTTGTCAACGTTTTTAATTGATTCTCTGAAAGCTTCAACAACTTGAAGACGCTTAAGCGCTTCATTTTTACGCTGTTGAGATGTTTCTTTATTTGCTTTATCTCTTAATGTATAAGATAATGTATCTAAATCTAAAGTGATTAACAAGTCATAAACTGCTTCAGCACCTGTTTTAGCAACAAATTTATTTGGGTCATTATCATCAAGATATTGGTTTTCTTTTGGTAAAGAATCCATGATATCAAGATATTCTTCTTCCGAAAGAAAATCCAAAGCACTAACGCCGTCTTTTAATTTCACACCAGCATTAATAACGATGTATCTTTCGTAATAGATAATTGATTCTAGTTTTTTAGTTGGAAGTCCCAATAAATAACCAATTTTACTTGGCAAAGATTTAAAGAACCAGATATGAACCACAGGAACCACAAGTGAAATGTGCCCCATTCTCTCTCTTCTTACTTTCTTTTCAGTAACTTCAACACCGCAACGGTCGCACACAATTCCTTTATAACGAATTCTTTTGTACTTACCGCAATGGCATTCGTAGTCTTTAACATGACCAAAAATACGCTCGCAAAACAAACC
>CAIXZI010000471.1 GCA_903923915.1 uncultured Bacteroidota bacterium | reverse complement strand
TAATTTATTTTCATTAAGTAACCACCTTTCATCCCACAAACTAAAGATTTGTGGGTTTTTCGGTGGAATTATATAAAAATTATTTCAACTTTTAATGCTAGACCAATAATCAGAGAGGAGATTGACACTTTATTAATTAAAATAAGTAACAAATACAAACTAACTAATAAAGATACCACATTATATGTAAAATCAGGTAAAGTATGTGGGAGAATAAAAGTTGAAAAAGAAAGTAATTTAATTTCCATAAATTTTTTCTTTCATACTGTATATTATAAAGATGGTAGGATTGAAAAATATGTACCAATAAAAAAAAATAAAAAAAATATTTGACTTTTTAAGAACTTTTCGTAAGTTTGATATAATTATAAGAAACAACAGGTGGAGATACCACAAAAAATAGAAAAAATGACAAGAAATAATAAACATATGAATGTAGTGATTTGGAAACAACAGTTTAGTAATTGTTCGTATCCGCGTACTTCACATACAGATTCAGATGATTTTTCTTGGAATGACTTAACAACAATATAAGAAGTTAACCTAACAAATATAACAAAATCCTGAATCTAAAAAGTTCAGGATTTTTTTTTGAAATTTTTTTTAAAAAAGTTTGGATGTTAAAAAAAAAAGGATTACCTTTGTCCCATCAAAATAAAGGAACGTTATTTGAAATATTGGTAAGAAAAAAAAACAATGGTTTATTGAGTTAAAATTGATTTAAACATTTTTTGAGATATTTATAATAAAAGTAAATTATGATATTATGTTCGTTTGGATGTGAAAAAGAAGCTAAGTATTTTTTTAAATCAGGGAAAAGTTGTTGTGAACCTTCGGCAAATTCTTGTGAAGGTAAAAGGAAAAAAGATTCGGAAAAGAAAAAAGGAGAATTCTTAGGAACTCCATCTTGGAAAATTAAAGGTTTTGAATATAAACCTTGGAATAAAGGATTAACTAAAGAAACTGATAGTAGATTAATGAATTTGAGTGAAAGTGTTTCTAAATCTCAAAGAAATAGAGATTCTGTTTTAAGTGGAAAGGCGTCTACACCAGAAAAAGAAATTGAAAGGAAAAGGAAAATCTCTGAAACAATGAAAAAAAATCCACTATCGGGTGGATTAAGAAAAGGTAGTGGTAGAGGTAAAAAAGGTTGGTTTAAAGGGTATTGGTGTGATAGTAGTTGGGAATTGGCTTGGGTTATTTATAATTTAGACCATAACATTATTTTTAAACGAAATCTTGATGGTTTTGAATATAAATATAATAATCAAAATAGAAAATATTATCCGGATTTTATTATAGATAACACCTATTACGAAATTAAAGGTAGAAGAAATTTTATTGGTATGGACTCTGAAAATCAAGAAAAAATTAAACAATTTAAATATGAATTAATCGTATTATATGAAAAAGATATTAAACCTTATTTGAAATATGTTATAGGTAAATACGGAAAAAATTATATTACAATGTATGAAAATAGTGTCTGTAAACTTTGTGAGGTGTGTAATGGTTATATACATAAATCAAATAAAGGTGGAATATGTGCAGAATGTATTAAAAACATTAAAGTTGTGAAGGTTAAAGTTGTTAAATATAAAAAATGTTCCTGTGGAAATGAAATTTGTAATAATAGTAAATTTTGTAAAGAATGTTATAATCTCTTACAAAGAAGAATCAATAGACCTAATATAGATATATTATTACAAGATATTAAAAGATTGGGTTATAAAGGAACTGGTAGAAAGTATGGTGTTAGTGATAACTCTATACGGAAATGGATTAAATAGTTTAATCCACACCCAAAAAAGAATGTTCGGCGGGAGTCCGAGGCGAACGTAATTGTGGTAATCGTTCTTTGACTAAAAAATATTATTGCCCCCTCGTATAACGGCTAGTACGTATGGTTTTGGGCCATAAGGTGGGATTTCGATTATCTCGGGGGTAACAAAAAATGGTGATGTGACCGAGTGGTTAGGTACAGGATTGCAAACTCTGTAAGGTAGGTTCAATTCCTACCGTCACCTCGAACGGTTTCGGTGGAAACCCAAGAATAGGTGATGAGTCTATGTCCACCAAAACGCCGAGTGGTCCGGGACCAGAGACGGTTCATATCTGACTCTAGAATGGCTCAACACCATTACTCGGTACGATACAGGTTCTCACTTGACTGTTAAATATGGAAGTGTAGTGATATGACTTTGTCACTTTAAATACTAAAAGTCAATTGCCTCGTTGGCGTAATAGAAGCGTATTTGTGTTACATACAAAGGGCGGTGGAGCATAACCATCACGAGGTACAAAAAAAATATTAAAAAAGATTTGGTAGTTTAAAAATTAATTCGTAATTTTGTCCAATGAAAAGATTTAATGATTTATATTAAAAAGGGAGAATAAACCGTAATTTGGTAGCGGGGCACTCTGTAAAAGTGTTTTCTTTAGAATCTGGGGGTTCAAGTCCCTCTTCTCCCACAAATGATAATGGTTTTCTCTATCCATCGGATGTCGACAATCCCGGATAGGTCAAAGAATTCACACACCCTCTGCCGGTGCACCGAGAAAACTTGAATAAGGCAGTTAAGATTGGAGCGAGACGGGTACTCCAACATTATCATTAATTGGTTCTCTGGCGTAAGTGGTCTGCGCGTATCTCTGAAGAAGATAAGGATAGGGTTCGATTCCCTGGG
>CAIXZI010000470.1 GCA_903923915.1 uncultured Bacteroidota bacterium | reverse complement strand
AACACATGATGTTTCGCGGCTCTAAAAATTTTAATGGCGAAGGAGATGTGTTTATTAAGCTGGTAGAAAAAATGGGCGGCAATGTAAATGCCTATACCATGTTCGACAGAACGGTGTACCACGAAGAAGTAGAAGCTAAATATGTAGAAAAAGTTTTTGAATTGGAATCAGACCGCATGGCTAATTTAATACTGAGTCAAAAAGTATTAGATACCGAACGCCAAGTAGTAGGCGAGGAGCTACGCTTGGGGCAAAACAATTGGTATCGCCGTATGGGCGAAGAGCGTTATAAAACCTTGTACCCCAAAGGACATCCGTATCAGGTAGATATTATTGGCTACTTAAATGAAATTACGAGTTTCACAACCCAACAGTGCCAGGATTTTTACGATAAATTTTACAGCCCCAATAATGCTTTTATAGTTGTTACCGGCAATGTAAAAGCCGAAGATGTTTTTGCCTACGCTAAAAAGCATTTTGGTAGTATTAAAAAACAACTGCCTGTAAATACCAAAAAATCTGAGCCTGATATTTTTAATTACAATATTACCACAGAAGAAATGGTTATCGATTTTCCGGTGCAGATATACTCATACATTGTGCCTGCACCAGCTTTTGGCCATAAAGATTATTATGGTTTTAACTTGCTAAGCGATTTGTTGTTTGCCAATTCTAATTCTCTTTTAAATAACCGCATAGTAAACACAGGAAATATGGCATATCAAATTGCATCGCAAAATGAAGATTCGCGTATGTATAGCAATTACGCCACATATGATGTTATTATGCAAGCAGCTATTGGCAATGCCAAAGTAAAAAAAGTGATAGCTAAAGAAATAGCTGAAATTATCAACGATGGGATAGAGCAGCAATTAATAGATAATTATATAAATAATCTGCAAGCTAAGCAAACCTTTAACAATTATGCCAATCAAACCATATCAAGTATGCTGGGTGTGGCAGAGTATTATTATAATGATTACACCAAATACAATGCCACCATTGATGCTTATAAAAATATAAAGGCGGATGATTTAAAACAAATTGCACAAATCTATTTTAACCCCGAGAAGCTAAAAATAATTAACTGTAAACCTGTAAGCGAATAAATTATGATGAAGAATAACAAAATAATTTCTGTTGTCACACTAAGCCTGTCGAAGTGTGCATGTTTCGACAAGCTCAACATGACCATTCGCCTTAGTTTGGTTATGCTATTACTTGTAACATCAACTATATTTTCGCAAGAGGTTCCGCAATTAGAAACCTACATGCTAAAAAACGGGTTGAAAATTTACCTCTTGCAATACGGCAAAATACCCGCTGTAAATGTGCGTTTTGTGTTAAATACCGGTAAAAAAAACGAAACGCCCGGGCAGCAAGGCTATAGTGATATAACGGCTTCTATGCTGCTACGCGGTAACAGTAAATATACCGAAGAGGCGCAAAATGATATGGCCTTTAAATTGGGTGGAGAGCTTAACAGCAATTCTGCTTTTGATAACACCACTATTAACGCCAATTTTTTAAACAAAGATGTAGATGCCGGTATAGATTTATTTAGCGCAGCTATTTTGCATCCTTTGTTTGAGAAAGAAAAATTAGATCAATACATTTCTTACTTGGTTGATTATAACAATCCGGCAAAAATGGATATTGCCAACTTAGCAGGTGTTTTTAGCGATTTTAATATTTACGGAGCCACCAGTCCTTTAGGCAGGCATTATTATAAAACCCAGTTGCGGCAAATTACACCCGATAAATTAAAAGAGTTTCACCAGTTTAATTTTACACCAAAAAATTCATCAGTAGTTATTTGTGGTAATTTTAATGCAGCTCAAATTAAAGCCGTTATAGAAAAATACTTTGGTAGCTGGCAATCTACTTTTGGTGAAGTAAACGGTGTGGCTTTAGATGCGCCAAGCATTAAAAAGAAAGAATTGGCTTTTATAAACCGTGCGGGCGCTACCCAATGCGCTTTGCAATGGAACAAAATAGCACCCTCTTTAAAAGATAAAGATTGTATGGCATTTAGAGTGGCTAATGCAATTTTTGGACGTGTGCTTTTTTCTGAAACACGTGAAAAAGGTGGTAAAACCTATGGCATATACAGCACCTATAAGCCAAGTGCGTTTTCTAATTTGTATAGCATAGCGTGTTCGGTTAGAAGTGATGAGATGGCAAATACCCTGGTTTTATTTGATAAAACCCTGCAAGATTTTAATGCGGCTGCTATTACACAAGAAGATTTTGATAAAGCAGTAAACAATATTAGAATTGATATTACCGCTACCGAATTGCCTCAAAGTATTTCTGCTTTTTACGACCCTATAACATACGATTTTCAAAAGCGTAAAAACTTTTTAAATGATTTAGCCGCTTTAAAAATAGAAGAGGTACAAAAAATAATTAAAAAATATTTTACAGCAGATAGTTATAAACTGGTAATTGCCGGCGATGAAGCTGCCGTTGGTACGCAGCTAAATACTTTAAAAGGTTTAACAAAATACAAAGCATCTGATATAGAGAAGGATAATTAATTTTTATTTGAAATGCGCGTTAAACCCTATTTTAAATCCTATAAAAACAAAGGGATATACTTGATGTAAAGTATATTCCCCAATTGGCTGCGGGTTTTGAAAGCTGCCTTGTACGGTACTTGTCATTGTGTTATAATTTCTAATTCTTTGCCTGTAGCTTATTCCACAAAACCATTCTAAATTAAAAATTTGTTCAACCGATGTTATGTGATATCCGTAAAGCAAATTTAGTCCATACAAATTCGCTTTTTCTGAACGATAAAAGGAATTAGATCCTCTTTCTCCTATTGAATTAGAAAACTGCATGTTTGAATAACTTAACGATTTATAAAGAAATTCAACTCCAAAATAATGTCTCATTTTAGGAGAAAAATAGTTTTTGTAATTAAAACGGAACACAGCTCCATTCCATACAGTACCGGGATTTGATCCTTGATCAGTCGATAAAAGGTTGACTTGTAAATATTCATTGGCATATATGTAACCTCCACAAATGCCGAATGAATGCTTTTTTCTAAACGTATAGTCAATATACAAACTTCGTTCATTAATAAATATAGGAAGTAAATTTATTGAGAAAGCTAAACGATGCTTTTTAAAAATTACCTTTTTTGATGCGGTATCCAGTTTTGTATTCGCGCTAATTATTTGAACCTCTTTTGGTTGACCTACATTATTGTGATAATATTTTATGGAAGAAATTTGATAAGCATATTCTGTATAAATTGGGCCATCTGGCATGTCATACCTTTTGTAAACTACTTCCGAAGATGATACTTGTAAGATTTTGGCAATAATAATCTGCCCATTTGTTTTGATAATAGTGTCTTGAGAAAATAAATTCCAAGTAATTAAATAAAAAGTGAGAATAAAAATTATCCTTTTCATTTTATAGTATCGTCTTTTTGCTCCAACGCAAATACAAATTAATAGTGCTCGTGCTTAGCTTAAACAAATATAAGTAAAATTAAACTGTAGATTTTATATTAAAAAGATGAAATCAATAAAGTTTTTAGAGTAAAAAAAATCACTAACTTTAAACAAAAAAATAATTTTAAAAATGAAACAATTAATAACACTGTTATTTATTTTATTGGGAAGTAGCATTTTATTTGGTCAGGCAGCCGATGCTAATTTTAAAAAAGGACTTGCCAAGTATGGCGCTAAAGATTATAAAGGCGCTATAGCCGATTTTACAAAATCTATTGCCGTAAATCCTAAAAATGCAACTACTTATATATGCCGTGCAAATTGTAAAAAACGTATAGAAGATTATAAAGGAGCGGTTGAAGATTATACTAAAGCCATTCAGTTAAAACCAGGCAATGCAGAGGCTTATACAAACCGTGCGCATGCCAAATTTATTTTATTAAACTATGGTGGTACTAATGATGAGTATAAAGCCATTGTTGCCGATTATAAAAAAGCTATTGAGTTAAATCCAAAAGATACCATGGCTTACCTTAACAGCGGTACCACTAAAGAGTATTTAAAAGATTATGAAGGTGCTATACAAGACTTAACTAAACTTTGCGAACTCACTCCTAAAAATGGCGAAGCTTATTATTACAGAGGCATTAGCGAAGATAAAGCAGGAAAAAAAGAAGAAGCTTGTGCTGATTGGGATAAAGCCCTTGACTTAGGTGAAACTAGAGCGCAACCGCTTAAAGCTAAAAACTGTAACGAGTAGTATTTGTTTTAAGTTATCTAACTTTTGGGGGGTAACTGTCATTGCGAGCGCAGCGCGGCAATCGCAATAATATGGAATTGGGTTGAAATTTTCTTTATTGATAATCATAGCGATTGTTTTGTCGTTCCTCTTCACAATGATATAGAAGTTAATAAATATTCACTTCGCGTTCTAAAGTAACACCAAAGGTTTTTTGTACAGCATCTAAAATTTGCTGAGATAAATTATAAATTTCACTTCCGTTTGCAGTGCCGTAATTAACAAGCACTAATGCTTGATTAACGTGTACACCTGCATCGCCAAAGCGTTTGCCTTTAAAGTCACATTGTTCTATAAGCCAACCTGCGGCCAATTTATAATTTCCGTTATCTAAAACATAAGCAACCAGGTTTGGATGCTGTTGCTTCAATTCATCATGCTTTTGTTTGCTAACCTCGGGGTTTTTAAAGAAACTACCTGCATTGCCAATCTTGGCTGGGTCGGGTAATTTAGAACTTCTTATGTTTATAACAGCATCACTAATAGCTTTAACACTGGCTTGGGTAATACCCATGTTTTTCAACTCTTGCTCAATGGCGCCGTAAGAGGTATTAAATACTGGTTTTTTGTTCAGTTTAAAAATAACCGATGTAATTAAATACTTGTTTTTATACACGTGTTTAAAAACGCTTTCGCGGTAACCAAATTTACAAGCTACATTACTAAATTTTTTTTCTTCGCCACTATTCACATCAATGGTATTTACCTCATGGCAAACATCTTTTATTTCTACCCCGTAAGCACCTATATTTTGCATCGGACTTGCTCCCACACAGCCCGGTATTAAAGATAAATTTTCGATGCCACCGTAATTATGGTTTACACACCACAAAACAAATTGATGCCAGTTTTCTCCGGCTGCCGCTTTTACATAAACAAAATCAGCATCTTGTTTTACAATGTCAATACCCTTTAGGTTGTTTTTAATTACCAGGCCGTTAAAGTTTTTGGTAAAAAGTAAATTACTTCCGCCACCCAATATAAGCGATGTATGGCTGGTGTATATGGCTTCTTTTTGTAAGGCCTTAAAATCATTAACCGAATTTATCTCAGTAAAATAACTGGCATATACATCAGTACCAAAGGTGTGGTATTTTTTTAGAGAGTAATTGGTTAGCATTAGCATACAATAATTTTAGGCAAGTTATCTATTTAGCATTTACCTTATCTTTGCATAAATAAAAAAATATTAATATACCTTTGTTTACAATGATAAAAGCGCTAACACAAGGAGTAGAAATTTCGGTTAAAACGGCTTACCAACCTTCTCACAGCACACCGCGCGAGAATTATTATTTTTTTACCTATACCATTACCATCGAAAACAAGAACGATTTTAGTGTACAACTTATCAGCAGGCATTGGCATATATACGATAGTAATGGCGATTACCGACAGGTGCAAGGCGAGGGGGTAGTGGGCGAGCAACCTATTATTGAGCCTCAAAAAAAATACAGCTATACATCGGGCTGTAATTTAAAAACAGAAATTGGTAAAATGAGCGGCACATATACTTTTATGCGCATGTTTGATGAAAAAACCTTTGAAGCGCAAATACCTGAATTTACTATGCTTTTAGAGGCTAAGCTAAATTAGTGGGGGGTATGAACGGTAAATCTAAAAAAACAACGTTTCTTATTCTACTTGCTTTTTTAGCTTGTTTCAACAGGGTGTATGCCAATAAAAAAATAAATCCACTCGATGATAAATTAGTGGCGTATAGATATACTATGCATTTAGATTCTGCTTTATTTTATTTTAACAAAGCATTGCCTATTGCCTTGCAGGCAAAAGATTCAATTACAATATTTTATTTGTACAAACATTTAGGTGACGCCTACGAACATCATAAGTATATTGATTCTACTTTTAGGATGTATAACATCTGCGAAAGATATATTCCCGTTAATAATTACAAACTAAAATCATTTCTATTAAATGATAAAGCTTATACCTATACATTGTTGTATGATTATGATAAGGCTGCCGAACTTACCTTGCAGGCCTTAGAACTGGCTGAAAAATCAGGAGATAAACGAGAGGTAGCAAGCGCTTCTATTTCTGTTGCCGAAGGATTTTCTACCATGAATTTAAATAAACAAGCAGAGCAATATTATCAGCAATCTATCACTGTTGCGCAAAGTGCTAAAGATACCGGTATGCTATCATATTCATATAGATACTATGGTGTTCATCTTCTGAAAAACAAACAATGGCAACAGGCTTTTTTAAACTTAACTAAAGCAAAAGATATTTCTATTCTATTAAAAGATTCTATTTCATTAGCCTTTGTTTGGCATCATTTGGCTGATTATTATTGGAATTTTAAACAAACGGATAGTTGTTTTTATTTTGCCAAAAAAGCCGAAGGTGTTTGGGAGCGAAGAGCTGAATATATAGATGTATCAGCAGTTTGTATGCAAATAGGCAGCTTTTATTTGCAGCTAAATAATTATAAAGAAGCCGCTTTGTATTTTAAAAAATCAGAGAAATTCATAGATGATGATCCTAATACCCGCGAACAATTATTTGTCGCTCTCGCTGAATTATATAACAAAACAGGTAATACTAAGCTGGCCTTTGATTACTTATTGAAGGCAAAAAAAACAGCAGATGATAGTAAAGAAAAAGAAAGCACAGCAAAAGTAATGAGCTTGCGTATAAAGTTTGAAGCCGATCAAAAAGAAATTGAAATACAAAAAGAAAAAGAACAACGCACCTTAGCTTATTTAGATTCTAAAAATAAAACATCGCAGCGTAATATTGTTTTTGTGGTGTTGTTTTTT
>CAIXZI010000469.1 GCA_903923915.1 uncultured Bacteroidota bacterium | reverse complement strand
TGACTGGAAAATATTTTTTGCCTCTTTTGGGTCTTGAATTTTTAATCCATAATTTTTTTCCAATAGCACAATTAATTCCAAAGCGTCAATTGAATCAAGTCCCAAACCCTCGCCAAATAAAGGTGCAGACGCATCTATATCTTCTGGTTTGGTTTCAGCAAGATTTAATTGTTCAATAATTTGCACTTTTAAATTTTGAATTAAATTCTCCATAATTAATTATTGTAAAGGTTGGTTATGTTAGCAGGATTATGTTCTATAAAGTTAATTTTTTTTTCATCGTTAGCATCTTGTTTTGCAACAAAATATAGAAACCCTTCACAGGTTTTTTCATTTATGTTAAGCCAACCACAAAGCACCGCATCATTTTCTTTTAAAAGAAGTTCGGTGTAATTATGTAATAGTTCTGCATTAAATTTCGGTTCAATAAAAAACGCATTCTCTCCGGTAATTTTATGTTTAATAGCAATTTCTCCTGTAACAATATTTGATAATGTATATACAAACAACGAAGGGCTCGGGAAATCATTTATGGTTTTAGAATAGGCAACATCAGTTTGCAAGCTCGAATTTTTGTTAGATAAAACTATTGCTGTAGTTTCTTTTGGAAATAATTGGTTTATATTCTCATCTTTTAGAATAAGTTCGGCACATAAAATACCAAGTTTAGATAAACCATCCATCTTAAAAAATTTAGGATAAGATAAGTTTAGCGATTTATATATTTCTTCTAAAAAGCTAATAGGATTAACTGTTTCATCACTTTTAGAAATGAGTTTTCCATTATGCCACAAGCAATTATTCTTAATGTTTGTATGTGATAAAATATAATTACGCATTGTTCAATTTATATAAAACAGCCGCATTGCAGCCACCAAAGCCGGAAGCAGTTTTTAAACAAGTTGTACTTTTTTTGTTTTCTGTCTTTGTAATAATATTTAATTTAATAGAAGTCCCTTGTTCTTCAAATCCGGCAGAAGCAATAATTTTATTTTGCTTTAAACTTTCTGCACAAAAAACACTTTCTAAAACACCTGCTGCGCCAAGCGTATGGCCGTAATAACCCTTTAAACTATTAGCAAATACGTTTTGTAAACCCGCGCGATTAAATGCAATAGATTCCATTTCATCATTAAATTCGGTAGCGGTGCCATGTGCATTTATAAAATTGGGAATGAAATTATTTGGCAAAACCTTTTGCAAACATTTGTACAAACCTTCACCAGTGCGGGATGGGCCCGAAATATGATTTGCATCGTTAGCAGAACAACCCGAAACAACCTCAACGCAATTATTTTTTTCTTGATTGCTTATTAAAATACTGGCCGCTGCTTCACCTAAATTTATACCCGTTCTGTTTTTATCAAATGGCTTGCAAACCTTGCTGCTCAATGCACTCAGTGAATTAAAACCCGACAAAGTAAATGTAGAAACGATATCAGCGCCTGTAACAATAATATTATCATATTGATCATCTTCAATTAATCTCTTTGCAATGATGATGGCTAAAAGCCCGGAAATACAGGCATTTGAAACTACGATAGGTTTGTTTACAAACTGAAAATATTTTGAAATTACTTGTGCAGTTTCATGTAAATAAATTCTCTCAGCAGAGATTATTGATTGATTATTTTCTAACAGATCTATATTTCCTTTTGTGGTAGAAAAAATAAAAAGCGTGCGTTTGTCTTTTGCATCTATCGTTGAATGGCTTACCACATCTTGCACTGAGAGGATGCACATTTTTTCAAGCCGTGTAAATTGGTTTGGATTTGATTTTGTTTGACTAGAAAAAGTGTCATCTAATAATTTAGTATCTATAACCGAAGCATAATAATTTACATGATTAAACACATGATCTTTCATGCCAATTTTTCCTTCGCAAACGGCAATAAAATTCTTTTCGGTTGCAAAGCCAAGCGGAGAAATTATATTTGAATTATGTAGAAAGGCTTTGTTCAAAGGGCTTACAGGTGTTTTTGTTTCCACGCTTGATAAAAAGGTGGCACAGTAATTAGCAACTCTTTTGTAACAGCATCAACAAAAACTTGTATAGTTTTTCCTGTGCAAACCAATTCTTTTTTTTCGTTAAATATTTTGTATTCAAAAATAATTTTTGCTGCGGGTGTTTCAATGTAAGTTGATTCAACAGTTATTATTTCTCCTAAGCCAACAAATTTTTTATAATCACAATCAACGTGGATAAGAGGAACAGCTAAACCAGATTGCTTGTAAACATCCCAATAGCCTAAGGTGTGTTTTCTACCAAAATCTTCACGACCATCTTCAAAATATTTTATGTAATTGCCATGCCATACCATTTGCAGCGCATCGCAATCGCTAAATTTTACAATAATTTCGGTAGTGGTTATTATACTTTTAGAGTGGGACATCGGCAGTTTTTTGAATTACAATTTTCATTTCGCATTCGGCAATTTTAATATCATTACAATGAGAAGCCGCACCAATTAACGTAATTCCCATTACATCCATTTTAACGGTAACAGTTGTTGTAAGTATATCGCCAACTTTTGGCAGTGCGAAAATTTTCAGATCTTTTATAGCGCCAATAAACCCTAAGAATGGTTCGGCGTTTTGTTTTTTTGCTTCATACCCCGCTTTGGCAGCGGCTGTTTGCGCCATATTTTCTATAACACCAGGCTCTTGCAAAAAATCATCTTGTACAAAAATATTATCAGCCTCAATTTCAAGTTGCGTGGTTACACTAACGTCATCACAACTTATAATTGCGTCAATCATTACAATGGGCGGCTTTTGTGGGATGTAATCGGTAATATGGTTTTTATCTACTAAAAAGCTCATTATTGTTATTTCTCCCAAAAATCGTAAAAATTAAACCATTGTAGCGGATATTTTTTAACCATTTCTTCTAAAGTTTTTATATAGGCGTCTGAGAGTAATGTTATAGCCGCCTGAGTTTCTTCTTCACTACGCGATTTTTTTAGCTGAATACCGGGTTTTGCATAAAGTTGATAGACCTTGTTATTTTCTTTAAAGCAGAATGAAAATAAAACAGGTACGCCAAATTTTGCCGCCAAAATAAACGGCCCGGCAGGGAATTTGGCTTTTTTACCAAGAAACATTTTTTCTATAAAAGGTGCGCCATCTCTAAATCTATCTCCATGCATAACAAGCCATTCTTGTTTGCCAAAGGCTCGGTGCAGCTCAACCAAATAACTAATGTCGTTATCGCGAATGCCAATTAAGTTAATGCGTTTTTCAACCAAAATACTATCCATGTATTTTTTCATTTGCTCAGCTTCGTTATCATAAACCAGCATGTTGAATTTTAAATTATCGTATAGATTTAATAACTGCCCCGCTATTTCCCAATTGCCCATGTGGGCGCTGATTAGCAAGCAACCTTGTTTTTGATTATGAATGTTTACCAAGTTTTCTTGTCCATCGCGATGAACTATAAAATCTGTTTTTAAGCCTGATAAAACTGCAAACTTGTCTAATAAAGTTTGACCAAATATGTAATAACATTTATAAATGCTTACAATAGATTTAAACCGGGAATAGTGATGAATATTTCTAAAATAGCGGTAAACATCTTTTTTAGATTTTGAAAAAAGGAAGTAAAAAAAAGAAATAAATCTTAAAATAAAATAGGCGAAAGGAAGTCCGAATGTATTTAATATAAAAACAAAAATCTTATAGCCAAGTACGCCGCCAGAGCTTTTGCCTTGCCATTTTTGTTGTTGCATGAAGGTATTATACGCTGGCTTTTTGAGCTACCTTGGTGTAGCAATAATCATAAAACTGTTGGAAAGTTTGTATGCCAATAAAATCTTCGCCAACCACTTTAAAACCAAAATTACTTTCAATTATTACAACTAAATCAACATAATCTAAACTATCTAAATCAAGCGTTTCTTTAAGATTGGCATCGGGAGTAATTTTTGTAGCATCTACTTCAAATTCTTCTACTAAAAATTGATTGGTTCTTTCTATAATTTCTTCTTTAGTCATAATTGAGGGCAAATATATGTTAAACTTTTTTAACTATAAGGGTTGAATTTGTGCCTCCAAACCCAAAAGAGTTGCTTAAAAATACATCAATTTTTGCATTTACGGCACTTGTAGCAATATTTAATTTGGCAGAAGCTTCGTCAGGATTTTCGAAATTTATATTTGGAGCTGCAAAATCGTTCTGCATCATTAAAGTAGAATACACAATTTCGCTGGCACCGGCCATCCAGCATTCATGTCCCGTCATAGATTTGGTAGAACTTACAATGGGCTTGGTCTCTCCAAAAACCGTATCAATAGCAATGGCTTCGGCCGAGTCTCCGCCTTGCGTAGAAGTGGCATGCGCATTTATATAATCAATATCTTTTGCCAGTAAACCGGCATCTTTTAAGCTATGTTGTAAAGAACGAATTTGTCCTTCAGGACTAGAATTTGAGATATGATCTCCGTTAGATGAAAAACCGTAACCAACAATTTCAGCCAAGATAGGCGCGCCTCGTTTTACTGCTTCATCATAATCTTCTAAAACTAAAGTAGCTGCACCACCACCGGGTACAAGCCCATCTCGGTCTCTATCAAACGGACGAGAGGCTTTTGTAGGCTCGTTTTCTCTGATAGAAAAAGCGCTTAAAGCATCAAAACTTCCAAAAGTGTAATGATTTAATTCTTGTCCGCCACCGCAAATTACGGCTTTTTGCAAGCCCCATTTTACCATTAAATAGGCCATTCCCACTGCGTGCGAGCCACTTGCGCAAGCCGCACTAATAGTAAAGTTTACACCACGAAGCTTAAAAATGGTAGATAAATTCATGGTAATGGTACAGTTCATCGATTGAAAAATGGAACCAGAACCAATAAGTGTATTGTCTTTTTTTAAGCGAGCTAAATCGGCACTTTGTATAACCGCTTTTGCCGAAGAATCGTTTCCAAATAAAATACCCACTTCGTTTTGAGCGATGTAATCAGGATCCATTTTGGCTTGTTTCAAGGCCTGAACGGTGCTCATATAAGCATACTCGGCCTCTTCAGACATTTGTACGCGGGCTCTTCTATCTAATAAGCCTTTTAATTCAGGAGTTGGAACGGTGCCGGTAAGTGCAGAACGATAGCCCAACGGTTTACGCGGCGCATCAAACACAATGCCTGATTTGCCTTGGCGCAATGAGTTAGTTACTTCCTCGAGGCTGATGCCCAAGCAAGACCAAATACCCATTCCTGTTATAACAACCCTCTTCATTGTACTAAGAATATAATCCTCCATTTACTGATATTACTTGCGCAGTAACATACGATGCTTTTGGAGACGCCAAGAAAGCCACCACATCGGCAACCTCGTCAACCTCGCCAAAGCGAGCGGCAGGAATTAACTGTTTAAAATCTTTTTCGTTTATGCCTTCGGTCATATCTGTTTTAATAAAACCGGGAGCTACTGCATTTACGGTAATTCCACGCCTACCAACTTCTTGTGCCAAGGCTTTGGTAGCACCAATTACAGCAGCTTTTGAAGCCGAATAATTTGTTTGTCCGGGTAGGCCTTTTAAACCCGAAAGTGAAGTAATATTTATTACGCGCCCGTATTTTTTAACCAACATATCTTTTATGATAAGGCGTGTGGTGTAAAAAAATCCGTCAACGGCAATGTCCATCACATTGTGCCACTCGTCGTTGCTCATCCACATCAGCAAATTATCTTTACGAATGCCTGCGTTATTTATTAAAACTTCGATGGCTTTATCTTTGTTGGCTTCCATCCAAACACCCAAAGCAGCATTTACCTCTTCTTCTTTAGATACATCGTATTTTAGTAATTGAGCCGCAACGCCTTTTTCTTCAATAAGAGCAGCCGTTTTTTTAGCTTCTTCATCGTTAGATTGATAGTTTATTAGGATGTTGTAGCCCATATCGGCCAATTTTAAGCAAATTGCTTTACCAATACCGCGAGAACCACCTGTAACTAATGCAAATTTCATATATAATTTACTCTTTTGGAATAACAAAAATTAATTAAAGCAATTTGCGAATTTAAAAAGAAAATGGCATTTTTTAAAATTAAGATTGATTTTCAATGCAATAAAAAAGCCTGCCTAAATTATAAAAATTTAAACAGGCCTTTAATTTTGATTGTTACCTTGTTTTATTCAAGTTTCAGTTTAGTAAAACGGTCTAAACCTTTGTTTTCGGTATAAATAAATAATTCATTGTTTTTGCTTGGCACAAAAATTTCGCAATCAACCGGTGGGCGGAATTGCGGATTTTTTTCTTGTATAGGTGCAAAACAATATGTTTTATTATTGAAAAGTAGACTGCGAGTAAGTTTTCCATCCGTTAATGAAACCATTTGGCTCACAAAATTGCTACCATGAATTCCGGCAAAATCTTTAAACATTTTTGGTTTGAAATCGGGTTTCGAATAAATTGCCATGTTTTTTGCGTTCTCATCGTTCAAAATATAAACGCCTTTGTTGGTGGCGTAGGCAAAGTATTGTTTATACATTGGCGGCGGAAGGGTGTTTTGTACAAGGCGTGTACGGAAGGGTGCGTTAGTAATCCACTCAAACTGCCCGTTAGAATTTAGTTTGGCTACTATATAATCCATATACTGAATGGTATATTCTACTTTTGAGTTATTCATCATACTCATAGCTACACCAACACCAGAGCCCCCAAAAGTACCCGATGAATAGCGTTGATACATTTGGCCTACGTAATACACATCTTTGCCAACCGGTAAAATGTAATCCATACGGTATTTAAAATCTTTTTGTTTACCGCTTTTTTTAACAGCCTCCATAGATTCCATTAAAGTTTGGTCGAAAAATTTAACTGTTTTTGATGTGATAGTTTTTGTTTGCGGGTTAATGGAGAAGTTAAAAATACCTGCTTTAGTATCGTCTTTTCCGGTACGCTCAATCACGTCTTTCAGAAAACCTCCCAAAACAACGTTACCATTATTTGCTTTCATAAACTGAACATCCGTTACGTAATATTTATCATCAAACGGCAAATCAACAACTGTTTGTTGGTTATCTTTTGCAAGCAAAATGCCCATTTTGAATAAATAGCCTGCATTTTTCCCATTGGCATCAAGTTGTTTTTCGCTATATGCATAGAACACGTTATCAGTTTCGTCTAAATAAATTCCGGCAAAATCAAGCTCCTTGTTTTTTTGCGAAGAAAATGCTGCCGCCCAAAGGTTATCTGCATCAGCCGATAAACGCTGGTTTAGAGTTTTTGTCCATACTTTTTTCATACTAACCGCATCCATTAAAATGAGATCAGTTTTATAAGTATCTGCTTTATTTGCTTTATGACAGGCTTTAATTAAAAATTTAGTCTGACTTGGATTTGGATAAATATCAAAATCAACAAACTCAAAGTGGTCAGAACTTACCGTAACAACCTCTTTTAACGCAGGATCTATTTGGCCATCAGAAGAAACTGTTTGAAAGATTAATGCCATTTTATCAGCAGCTTTATCGTATTGTCTTCTAAAAATAAAAACATTTCCTTTTGCGTATTCAACATCTTCTATTTTTGTTTTCTTTTCATCTTCCACGTTCATTTCTTTAGAAAAAACGGGCTTTAGAGACACTTTATCATATTTTTCAACAATAAAAGAAGTGCCTTTTCCTTTACTTCTAACTCGGTAGCAATAAAAGCTGTTATCATCTCCGCCCAGCATACGGTTCATTTTGCTGTTTTTGTCGTTGGCTAAATTAGGTCCGTTACTAACCTGAACTTGTGCCAAACTTACAGCAGATGCCAGTAAAAGGCAGCCTGTAATTAATTTTACTTTCATAAAAGTGTTTTTAAAATTTAATGGTAAATGTAATTAACTTTCTTTAAGATAGGCTATTATTTTTTGCTGACGAACATACTGTATAGCATCTTTATCAAAAACAGGGACTAAAGCGCGCATTTCTCTATACAAATTCTTAGAAACTGCCGATAATTTGTCTTCGCATTTTAAATAATCAATAGCCTGAATAATACTCATAAACTCGATAGCCAGAACTTCATATGTATTGTTAATCACTTTTTGAGTCATCAGCGCAGCATTTGAGCCCATGCTCACAATATCCTGATTATCGTTATTAGAAGGAATGCTATGTATATACATTGGGTTTGACAGCGTTTGATTTTCGGCCACGGTAGATGTTGCCGTAAATTGCGTGCCCTGCATGCCAAGGTTAAGTCCAAGTGTACCAAGGTTAACAAAGGGAGGGAGCTTTCCGTTTATTTTATCATTCATCAAAAAATTTAATTGCCTTTCGGCTAACATAGAAAGTTTTGTGATGGCAATTTTTAGTTTATCCATTTCAAGCGCGGGATAATCTCCATGAAAATTTCCACCATGAAAAACGTTTTTATTTTTATAATCAACAATTGGGTTATCGTTTGCCGAATTTATTTCATCAATAATAATTTCTTCGGCAAAAGCAATGGTATCATGTACAGGCCCTAGTATTTGCGGCACACAGCGTATAGAGTAATACTCCTGCACTTTTTCTTTTACAACTATTTCGGTTGTTGGTTGATCATATAAATGTTTACCACGTTTTTTTACCAGCTTACTATCTGCCAAATGTGTGCGCAGATTTTTAGCAACGTGGTTTTGCCCGCGATGAAGTTTTACGCTGTTTAACTCGTTGGAATAATGATCATCATAAGATTCTACCATTTCAATAATCATGGCAGAAGCTTGTGTTCCTTTCTCTATAAGGTTTTTAGCATTTATTAAATTTATAATACCCATGCCACACATGGCAGAAGTACCATTCATCAAGGCTAATCCTTCACGAATATGGATATTTAACGGCGTTAATTTTTCTGCTGCAAATGCTTTTTCAGTCGGAACAATTTCTCCTTTATAATGTACATCTCCTTCGCCAATCATAGCAAGTGCAAGATGTGCAAGTTGCACCAAATCTCCGCTTGCACCAAGTCCGCCATGCTCAAAAATAACCGGCGAAATATGGCGATTAATCATTTCCTGTAAAAGAATAACTGCTTCAGGATGAATGCCCGAATATCCTAATAAAAGCATATTTAAACGCGCTAACATAGTGGCACGTACATTAATCTCTGCAATGGGGTTTCCGCTTCCGCTACAATGACTGCGTATTAAGTTATATTGTAATTGTATCTGGTCATCATGACTTATTTTATATTGCGCCATCGGCCCAAAGCCGGTGTTTACGCCATAAATGAGCTTGTCTTTTATAAATTCTTTTAAAAAATAATGACTTTCATAAACTCTTTGTAAAGCGGTAGCATCAATTTCAATAGCTTTATTATCTATCAAAATTTGTTTGCAAATTGAAAGCGTAAGTTTTTCGGCGCCAATTTTAATTGTACTCATAGGTTGCGAATATACAACCAGTATTTAAATTTATATGATTGTAAAAATGTAAATTTGCATGTATATTATTTTATCGCTTGTCGGCATTGAAAACCATATTTCGTTTTACAAAAAAAACAATTCTTGTAATTGGTGTTTTGCTGGTTATATTTTTGATTTATTTTTTGGCGAGTATTTATGTTTCAACACCTGATATAAAAGATAAAAATTCTTTAAATTTAAAACGAAAAACAGTTGATACAAACGTTTATAAAATTGGCAACAACTGGCTAAAAAAGAGCCGAAGTGGGCTTTGGGAGCTGTACTTGGAGGGTGATGGATTTGAGCGTGGCGTAATAAATGGCAAGCTTACTAAAGAGTTAGGTGAAGAACAAGAGGTTGCATTTATCAACCAAATAAAAACAATTATTCCGTCAGATTTTTATCTGAATTTTTTGAAATATTTTGTCGCGTACTTTAATCGCAATCTTACCAAACACATTACAGAAGAGTATCAGCAAGAGATTTACGGTGTATCACTTTCTGCATCAGATAAGTATGATAAAATGGCGCCCAAGTATTATCGCATATTAAATTACCACGCTGCGCACGATATTGGGCACGCCTTGCAAGATAAAAACATGGCGGTAGGCTGCACCTCTTTTGGAGTTTGGGGCGATAAATCTGAAACAGGAAAATTATTAGTTGGCCGGAGTTTTGATTTTTATTCGGGAGATGAATTTGCTAAAAATAAAATCGTAGCCTTTGTAAAACCAACTACCGGTTATAAATATATGTACGTAACCTGGGCAGGTTTTACAGGTGTTGTTTCTGGTATGAACGATAAAGGATTAACAGTTACTTTAAATGCCGCAAAGAGTGATATACCAACAGGTGCGGCCACTCCTATTTCATTATTAGCGAAAGAAATTCTGCAATATTCTAAAAATATAAAGGATGCGTATGCTATTGCGGAAAAGAGAAAAAC
>CAIXZI010000468.1 GCA_903923915.1 uncultured Bacteroidota bacterium | reverse complement strand
GGTGCCAACAGGCATGTTAACCGCAATAGATCCACCATTGCATAATAATGTGCCGCTAACCGAAGAAGGAATGATGGCTGAATTATTATATAAGATAATAACATCGCCATTTTGATCTCCCACAAGTATGTCTTCTCTGCCATCTGAATTAATATCTGCAAAATCAAGTCCTCCACTTGGGAATCCTAAAATATATGATTGAAAATAATAAAAACTACTTGAATGATAAGAGCCTACCAATACTGATTCATTTGAAGAGACTAGAACAATTTCATCTTTGCCATCATTATTTAAATCTTTAGAAAAAATATTTTGTATCACACCACTAAATGCAGTAGTCGCCGCCTGAAAAGTACTATCTCCATTGCCCAATAAACTATACACGCTATTATTTCCATTTGTACACGCAAAATCCTTTTTTCCATCACCATTAAAATCTCCTGAGCATATATGACTGCAGTCACTTGGTATGGTAATTTTAATCTCATTACCAAATGTTCCATTGCCATGCCCTAAAAACAAATGGGCGGTCGGATAGGTATAATCCATAGTAATAAAATCTAAATTGCCATCCTTATTAAAATCAGCAGAAGTGATGCAACTACCTGTTGTAGTGCCCAAAATAGTATTAACCAATGTAAAAGTCATATTACCGCTATTTAAAAAAACTGAATTTCTACCATAATTGGTTTGAGTAATCACATCTGGTTTACCATCGTTATTAAAATCTCCTATAGTTAAATCATAAGCTGTAACGGAAGATGAGTTAGGGTCTATAGGATAAGAAATAGGGGTGTTTGTAAATGTACCATTACCCAGCCCTTTGATAAAAACTATTACGTTTCCTAAAGAAACCAAATCTAGTTTCCCATCATTATCAAAATCTTTACTATAAAAGGGTGTTCCTAAACTTAAATTAATAGTATAAGTACTAAAACTACTATTTCCTAAATTAAGGTTCATATCCAATAGACCACTAGATTGTGAAACAAAATCCTTTTTACCGTCATTATTATAATCCCCTGCATTTATGTACTTTACTGCGAAATTAGAGGAAGACATGGGTGGATGTATTCTTATATCAGGTGGATAATTTTTAGAAGCATTGCCCAAAATTATGTTTAATTGATCTCCGGGTATAGCAATATCGTCAATTCCATCATTATTTAAATCTCCAGTAGAAAGAGAAGAATTAAGAGAACAATAAGAAGGAGTATTTAAATTAATTTGATTAGAAGTGGTTATTATTCCCGCACTAATAAAGCTGTTGTTACCTTGATTAATTAAAATTTCCAACGCATATTCATAAAGGCAGGCAATATCTTTTAATCCATCACCATTAAAATCACCCGTTCTAATTGCGGTTGCTGAGTATGTTGAGGCTGTATGTATAAATTGAGAAGCGCTTGTGTAAGAAGTGCCACCTAAAATTATATCTATTGAAGTATTATGACCACTAAGTAAAAAATCTGTAAAACCATCATTATTTATATCAGAAATTCCAGAAAAAACCTGACCAAAAGAATTTAAGGTGTAATTATTGGGATTTAAATTTACATAATTTACAGTATCAAAAGTTGCATTGCCATTACCTAAATAACATCTGGTTCCAGAATTTAAATCAAGTTTACCATCATTATTTATATCTAAAATGACTGATGCAATTACACCAAAATTATTCATGTTTATCATATTAAATCCACCTGTTGTATTATTTACAAAAAGAAGTAACCTTGATCCTACAGTCATTAGAACATCAGTATAACCATCATTTGTAAAATCACCTGCGCCAATTGGACCATTGAATGACGAACCAGATACAAAAGTATAAGTTGTACTTGCCCCAAAGTTTCCCGAACCATTTCCGTAAGCAACTTGAAAAGAAGGAATATTACTATTATTAGCGTCACGTCCAATCATAGCAACATCTAAAAAACCATCTTTATTAAAATCAGCTTCTTTCATATCATAAATAGTAGGATGTATATTTGAACTAAGAATTGAATTTGAAAAAAATTTGCCTGTACCATTGCCAGCAAAAAAAGCTAAAAACGTGCCATTACCTGCGGTTACTACATCTTTTTTTCCGTCATTGTTAAAATCTAAGATCAAACAATTAGTTGTATTTCTACCTGTACCAAAAACATTTTGGTTATAAGAAAAATCGCCAGGACTTTTGAAACACACTTGTGCATTAGCGTTTAAACAAAAAGCCACAGCTAAAAGAAGTAAAAGTTTTTTGCAAATGCTTTGTGGTTGTTTTGTATGGTATTTGTTAATCTTCGATTTCATATAAAATAATAGATAATCAAAAATAAGCAAAAGCCGCAAATACGCAAGTTTATGTTTGGGTAAATAAAGGCTACTTTTTAAAATAAAGCCCCAGTATAGCCAATACCAGTGTTATAAAAAAGCCAAATACCCAACGCAAAATTTCTATTTTACTGGTAGCAATATCTGTTTTTAAATTGGCTATATCTTCTTTGCTGGCAAGCGTTTTTTTGGTTTCAAAAAAGCCATGCTCTATTTTGCTTTCGATAAACAGTACAAAAGCACCCGCTTCTTTTTCGCCAAGGCGTTGTTTTATCAACTCGTATAATTGTATTTCAGAACTTTCCATCATTTCTATTTTTTAATCATTCAGTATATTTATAACTACTACCGGGGCAGGCTTCAAACTATAGCTATGCAGAAATAGTTTAATCCGAAGCAGCGCGCCAGCCCGACAAAACGCGGAGCAGTTTAGCCTGTGTATAGCAGATCGTTTTGT
>CAIXZI010000467.1 GCA_903923915.1 uncultured Bacteroidota bacterium | reverse complement strand
TTTTTTCTGAAAGAAAAAGTAATTCTGAAATTTCTTTAGTAGATTTATTTTTGCTTACCAGTTTAAGTGTTTTTAATTCCGACTGACTTAAGCCATTAAGCAACTCCATTAACTTTTGTTTTTTCTTATCCTCGTAAGTTATTTCAGAATAATAGCTATGTAAGTTTCTTCCAATATACTTTTCGTTTTCGGTTACCTTTTTTATACAATCAATAATTTCATCAATGGCAAAATCTTTTAAAACATATCCGTGCGCGCCAGATAACATGGCTTTGCGTATCATTTCTTTTTCTTTATACATGGTTAGCATAATAACTCTGGTGTT
Source organism: uncultured Bacteroidota bacterium (assembly GCA_903923915.1). Taxonomy (GTDB): domain Bacteria; phylum Bacteroidota; class Bacteroidia; order B-17B0; family Aurantibacillaceae; genus PALSA-968. The sequence continues at coordinate 1,340 of CAIXZI010000467.1, read as the reverse complement.
TAATTTTTCTTTTAACACCAATTGAGCCACATCTAACCCATTTATTTCGGGCATATTTATATCCAGTATAGAAATATCAGGTGTTTTGCTTCGTATAACTTCAATAGCCTCTGTACCATTTTGAGCCTCGAATATTTCTATGTCGGGAAATGATTCTAAAATAATGCCTTTAAGTCCTTTACGAAATATTGGGTGGTCGTCTGCAATAAGTAGGTTCATTTGTATTGTATTAACTGTTTTTAAAAGTAATTATTAATTTGAATCCCTTTACCAATTTATCTTCTATTAGTAATGTGCCATGTAATATTTTTACACGCTCGCGTATAGAGTTTAGTCCCATACCAACCTTAGATTTGTTTTTGCTAACACCATGTCCGTTATCAATATAGGTAAGTACAAAATTTTCTTTTTTTGCTTCTATAGAGATTTTTAATGCGGTTGCTTTTGCATGTTTAATGGTATTATTTGTACACTCTTGAATTATTCTAAATAAATGCGTTTTAGTGTCGGCAGATAATTTATCAATCTCATCCGGAATGGTAAAACTACATTCTATACCAGCTGAGTTTTGAATATTTTCTGTTAAACTGGCGACCGATCTAACCAACCCCACTTTTTCTAAATGAGATGGGTATAAATTTTGTGAAATCTCTCTTGTTTGTTCAATAATCCGCTCTAATTCCTTTTTCATTTCTATAGAAATAGAAGAACTATCAGCGCTTTCTTTATTTACTTTAGATTTTAAAATGGAAAGTGATTGTCCGATATCATCATGCAAATCTCTGGCAATGCGATGCCTCTCTTCTTCTATATTTCCAATAATTTGTTTGCTAAACTGGTCTTGTTTTTCTCTTATTTTTCGGGTATAAATTAAAAACGATGTACCTGATATAAGTATTAAAAAAAGCAAACCAACACCTACCGCCAGCCATTTTAAAAAGCGTTCTTCCTGATTACTTTTTTCAAGTAAAAGAGATTTTGATCTTTCTTTTTCTAACTCGTTTTCTTTTTTCTGAATTTTATAATTTACCTGCAGTTCCTGAATTATTTTATTATTGATTTTATTTTGCAAACTATCTTTTAGCTTAGAATACATTAGATAATCATCTAAAGCTTCTTTGTAATTTGTATTGGCTAATTTTATTTGATGTTGCATTAAATAGCAAGAAGTAAGGTCTCTTAAATTGCCTGTTTTTTTTACTAAATTTTGTGCTTTTACTAAAACAGATTCAGCATCAATAGGTTTATTTATTTTTACAAATATCTCTACTTTACCCAAATATGCTTTGGTAAGTTCATCGGCTAAATTGTGGTTCTGTAATAAAGAAATAGCAGAATCT
>CAIXZI010000466.1 GCA_903923915.1 uncultured Bacteroidota bacterium | reverse complement strand
GTCGAAATAATTAAGACTTTGTAAATTGCAATCCCATGCATTGCCATATTTATCTGGTTTTATGAGCCAATTGCTTTGTATTAAGAACACACAAAACAATAAACACGAGCCAATAAATTTGTGAACTGAAAAAGAGGAGATAGAAAATACAAATGCCGGCATTGCCAAAACATAAATCAATAAAAAGTATCTGTTATTTATGGGGTTTGATAACGGAACACAAAAAATAAAAATACTTAATGCGGCTAATGCGACCAACGTAATTGGTTCGCTCAATTTTTTATGATTAAAACAAAACAAGGTTATAAAAACGATGGCAATAATGTTGGCATAATCAGTTAATTTAACCAGGCACCAAAAAAAGTTTTTAAGCATTCCGCTAAAACCTAAAATGGCGCGATGACCAATATTTTCAGGGTTTTCAAACAACCAGCCACTCATTTTAAAATGAATAAACAACCACACAATAGAAACCAAAAACGCTACAACTAAATACCAAGCACTTTTTTGTTTCTTTATAAAAACAAAATAAATCCAAATTAAAATTACAAATGGTAAAGCCCTAAAATTAAGCAAACATAAAAGTGTCGATGATAAAACCATACGTGAAGCTCTTTCATCTTTTATAGCATTTAACATCCAGACGGATAAAAACACAAAACAAATTTCGCTGCTAAAATAAATGCTTTGTGTTTCTATAACAGGATGTATAAGGGTTAGCAATAAAACAACAAGTGTTTTTTTGTTAGATAAAAAACGTTTGCAAAAATGTTGCAATTGGTATAAAAGTCCGATTACGAAAGGAAGTACAGATACGTGAGCTACCCAAAGTTTAAACCCAAAAACTTTAAAACAAGCAGCTAAATACAGCGTGTATATAGGGAAGTAGCCATTATCCGTAAAACCATTTCCGTTAGGAAATAAATCACTAAAATTAGTTTCTAAATAACAGTGTGCGGTTTTAACCTGCCCGTACATGTCCCAAAAAACAGGTGTACTGCTAAAATATAAAATAATTATCGCATACAAAATGCTTATAAGCCACCAACAATTTTTTTGGATAAATGCGTTCAAATTCATTTCGCCCAAAGTTACGGTAGTATCTGTAAAAACGATATTAAAAAAATGATGTTAAATTTGCGTACCATGTTTAAATTATTTTCTGCCATACAACGCCTTGTAAACTTTATTAGCAGTAAAATGTGGCGCATACGCATTAATAAACTGGATAAAAAACAAGGGTTTTTAATAAGACAATTACGCATAATTACCTTATCTATACAGGGGTTTAATGAGGATAAATGCATGGTTAAAGCCTCTGCCCTTACGTATTACATGTTGTTTTCTATCGTTCCGTTTTTGGCCTTGCTATTTGCTATTTCAAAAGGGTTTGGATTACAACCAAAATTAGAAGCATATTTATTACACGATTTTTCGCAATACAAAGAAATACTAACACAGGCTTTTGAGTACGCCGATAAAATGCTGCAAACCACACAGGGGGGGATTATTGCGGGTGTAGGTATTTTGTTGTTAGTTTATACGGTATTGAGTTTGTTAAGCAGCATAGAAAATTCGTTTAATGAAATTTGGGAAATAAAAAAAGGCAGAACATTTATTAGGCGTATAACCGATTATATTGCCATTGGTTTATTTGCGCCAATTTTGCTTTTTCTTTCCAGCGGCATCACTATTTTTTTAAACGCAGAAGTTACTAATATAGAGGGCTTTGCATGGCTTAGTCATTTAGATATTGTCTTTAAAATAATTTTAAAAGCATCTTCACTTTTATTAATGGCGGGTTTATTTACGTTTGTATATATAGTGTTGCCCAATACACGTGTAAAATTTAAATCGGCCTTGTTAGCCGGTATTGTGGCGGCTATTGCTTTTGATTTATTGCAATGGGCCTATATTAAATTTCAAATTGGTGCGGCAAAATACGATGCGGTGTATGGTAGTCTTGCCGCCCTACCTTTATTTTTAGTTTGGATACAGTATAGTTGGTTTATTGTTTTGTTTGGCGCAGAACTTGCTTTTGCTAATCAAAATGTAGATCATTATGAGTTAGAAAATGAAATACAAAATATTAGCATTCGATATAAAAGAGTAATTTCATTATTGCTGGCTAACCTGGTTGTAAAAAATTTTATAGAAGGAAGACCTTCGCTAACGGCAGTTCAAATAGCTGAAAAGCTTGATATGCCTATACGTCTGGCGCGACTAATTATCTTTGATTTTACGGAAACCAAAATCTTAATAGAAGTAAAAACGAATAAAGAAAAAGAAGTAGCCTATCAGCCCGGCATTTCAGAAAACGCATTAAGCGTAAAATATATTTTAGATAAATTAGATACTAATGGGGTAAATGACCTGCCCATACACTCTAAAGCTGAGTTAGAAAACATACATAAAATTATGAATGATTTTGACGAAGTGTTAAGCGCAAACAAAGGCAATATTTTAGTAAAAGACATTATTTAACCTAAAACCCAAAAGATGCAAAAAGCAATTATTACCTTAGTATTTATTTTATCTTTTCATTTGATAAAAGCACAAGCAACCCAATACAACGGCAGTTGGGCACTTTGTAAAATTGTAACCGCTAACGGCGACACACAATTGGTTACAGAGAAGGATGTAAGACACATAACCTATAATTTTGCAAACAACAACACATTTACTTCTTTTCGTAAAGAACAAAACGAGGAAGTTAGCGGTGTGTGGAGTTTTGATTTTAAAAACAAAGCTATTAGAGTAAGAAACGCTCTTTTAACTAAAACACGCACCAAACTGGAGAACTATGATATTGTAATAAACAAAGTAACCAGCAACTTTTTTGTAGAAATAAAAACTGAAAACGAAAAGAAAAAATTGTTTAGTTATTATATTTACTGTAAGGTTAAATAAGCCTACACAATTACAATATCATGTCTATATAAAAGCGCATGCAAATCTTGCGATAAGAATTTTGCTTTTTTAATGTTATTTAATTCAGGGTCTATCAAAAAGTTTTTG
>CAIXZI010000465.1 GCA_903923915.1 uncultured Bacteroidota bacterium | reverse complement strand
TTATTATTCGATAAAATAAATCTTATAGAAGAAAAGAAATAGTTACTCTCTCCTACTCTTTTATCAACTTTTGAACAAATATTTTATCGGCACGAGTAATCTGTACATAATAAATTCCAGCAGGCATATTTTGTAAATCAATATTAGTTTCATCTGTATTGGTAACTTCAAGGTCTTTTATAGTTTGGCCAATAACATTAACCACTTTAACTTTTAAAACATCGCCACTACTCTTAACCTTAATAGTAAAATTATCTTTAAACGGATTGGGATAAACAGCAAACTGCTGCTGCCCATAATCATAATCTTCAATTCCGGTAGTTGAAGGGCAAGCAGCTCCACCAACATCAGTAAAGTTTTTACAAATTGATTGATAGTATTGATTTGCGATAACAGCATCATGCACTATAATAAAATTTTCATCGTTTGTGCTTTCAGCCGAGGTTGTCCAGTTAAAAGAACCTGCTCCAACTTGCGGATCTGATGCAGGGTGCAAAGCATCCGCCATAATTATTTTACTATGGTATAAATAATTTCCACCATTATATATTTTTAAATTTGTTCCCATAACCGTTGATGGGCTTAATGTTGTATAAGGAGTATATGTTTGGCTATATACATCCATAATACCGAAAGCTGAAACTCCTGCGGCTATTCTATTTTGAATGGCTGTGGCAGCTTGAGCATCAGTAAATGTATAAATACCAAATTGCAAATCTCCACTTGCACTATTTATTACATTTTGAAGTTGTGTTTTTGCCCCATCTTTAGGACTAAAATATACTTCTACTTTTGTACCATTAACCGTAAATGTATTAACAGTTGATGCTACTTTATATATCCCAAATTTAGACGTTCCCGGCGTTGCTGCTGTACCGCCCCACATCTGATTAAACTGACTATAATAAGTTTGCGCTACATTTTTGTCCTGAATAATTAATACATTATTATAATCTGAAGTGTTTTGTTGTGTAGTAAAATTAAAAGAACCGGTCCAAACAATTGGGTCATTTACATTCGAAGAATTTGCGTCAAACACTACAAATTTATTATGGCAAATACCATAACCGGTTGTTGTAGGACTAGCTATTGAATGTATGTTAGTATTTAAGTTAACTAATGCATTATTTGTTGACGTTCCGTTACAAATCCAACGAATTGTTACCCCGCGTGCATAAGCCGCATTAACAGCTGTTGCAATAGAATTTATATTATCTGATGCCGAAGTTTGATAGAAATTATATACACAAAAATCAATAGTAGATTTTGCCCTGTTTATATAAGCTATCAAGGTATCTTTAAATGTACCGTTTAAGTAAACAGCGTTTGTACCTGATGAAACACTATTATTTACAGGATGATTGAAATAACATTTAATTTTTGGGTTTACGGTTTGTGCTTTTACCGTAGTAGAAAACAGAAACGCAACAACAGCAACAACTAATGCAAAAGATGTATTGATTTTTTTCATATTCAAAGTTTTTTAAGACTTTGAAAGCGGTTTTGGATTAGCTATTTAATCCAATAAGGTGTTCACCCTCAAAAGCAAGCACAATGTACAACAATAAAAAAGTTAACGCAAATTTTTAACAAAAATGTTTAGTTAAAAAAACTACAGAATTAAATTATACACCATATAAATAATGCAAAACAGAATTTGCTTTATTTATAACTGTGAATTTTGCAACACCTTTCTATAATTATATAATATTTTATAGCGTAATAAACTCAATTTTGAAGAGAATTACACAACCTAATTTTAACAACATTAATCACTATTATATATGACTAAAATCAGCAAAAAAAACTTAAAAACGCGTTTTCTTTGTTATTATGAAATCAATCTCTAAAGTTATTTTTTTATTAATTATACTCACTTATGCGCAAAGTATGGTAGCTCAACAAAAAGGCTTTGGTCCGCATGGCGGCAGGTTAAAAAGTGCAGGCAATTACAAAATAGAACTTTTTGGTTGCGATGATCATTTAGAAATTTATTTATTTGATAGAGATACTAACGCCATTAATAATAATGGTATAATAGGTACTGTTGAGTTTTATTTTAACGGGTCAACAACACTAATTAGCACAATTGCAAGATACGGTGTGGACGGTTTTACAGCAAGAATACCATCTATGAACTTTATGTATAGCAAACCTGCATTAGATATTAACGGAACTTTTATTGTAACCCAAAAATTTGATAACGAGTGTTTACAACCAAGATAAAAATTTAACTATAAGTAAAACAATGAACCCAATAGAAAACATACATTATGCCATTGGCGAACTTGCCTTTGTTATGGCTTCTGCCGATGGAAAAATTCAGCAAGAAGAACGAAAATTATTTCACGATATTGTTGCAGCAGAAATCCATCATAAAGATAGCAACTTTGACATATCTGACATTATCTTTCAAATTTTAGACAAAGATAATTTGCTGGACGCAGAATCAAACTACAAGGGCGCTATGGCTATTTTAAAAACAAATAGTCATTATTTAAGTCCCGAATTAAAAGCAACCACAATTATTATTGCCGAAAAAATAGCCAAAGCCTTTCAGCCAGTTACAGATACTGAGAATAAATTTTTAGCAAGGCTTAAACAAGATATTGAACCTTTAAAAGGTGATCCCATTTATTACGAATCAAAATAATTAAAAAAACAAATTATGAAAACCATTTTAGTACCTACTGATTTTTCAAAAAATGCAGAAAACGCTTTAGTCTATGCTATAAATTTAACTAAAAAAATGCCGGCAAAAATTATCTTGCTGCACTCTTTTCATATAGATTACACTAGTGGTTACGTTCCACCAAATCTTATTGAAAAAGATGTAGCTGAGGCTCAGGCAAACTCTAACACTCAATTAAAAGCCCTTTACAATAAAGTATCTCATCATGCAAAACATCCTATAGAGTGCTTAAGTAGCCAAAATTTTGCTATTGATGCCGTGCTGAGCGCTATAAATGAAAAAAATGTTGATTTGGTTATTATGGGAACTCAGGGGGCAAACGGCAAATTAGGTAGGCAAATTTTTGGCACAAATTCTTCTAAAGTTATTGAAAAAGCAACCTGCCCGGTTATTACTGTTCCGGAAAACGAAGAACATACGGACGTAAAAGCTATTACTTATGCTACAGAGTATTTAGATAGTGATATTGCCAGTTTACAAAGTATTACAGATATAGCTAGGTTGTTTGATGCAAAAATTAATATTATTCACGTTTCATTATTTGATGATGAAAGCGAACAAAAAATAATGGAATCTTTTAAGTTAAAAGTTCTTAAACATATTTCTTATAAAAACATATCTTTTAAAATTTTAGGTGGCAATAATGTTGGGCAAAGAATTGAAGGTTACTTAGAAGAAGAAAAATACATTGATTTGCTGGTTATGTCGGCTCACCATCGTAGTTTAATAGATAAATTATTTGGAAAAAGCATTACAAAAGTAATGGCCTACTATTTAAAAATACCATTAATGGTATTCCATCATAAAAGAACTGCATTAGATGATGCATCTGATCACACAATTACTAAACTGATTACTTAATTTTAAATAGTATGCAACATATTTTTCCTATTATAACAACTGAGCAATACAAATGCCTTACAGAACTGGCAGGAGGAAAAGAACCCAACTTTAAGATAACTAGAAATCAACA
>CAIXZI010000464.1 GCA_903923915.1 uncultured Bacteroidota bacterium | reverse complement strand
GGCAGGCTTTACCGCAGAAACCGTTGAAATTAAAGGGGGTAATTTTACATTTGAAAACAATCGCGTTAAAATAGTTTGGGTATCATTGCCGGGCGACGCGTCTTTTGATTTTATATTTAAAATAACAGCACCAGCAACCGCATCGGGCAACATTAGCTTTTCGCCACAGTTTTTTTACCTAGAGAACAATGTAAAGAAAGAATATACCGTACCTCCATCGTCTATTAATTTTGGCGGAAGTGGCGGATCTGATATAGCGGCTACTACCACTGCTCCGGTAGATAATACAACCAGCACCCCTCCTCCTCCAACTGATAACACAGCCAGCACAAGCACTCCGGCAGATAATACACAAAACACTGCAACTACAAGCACACCTGCTGCTGCTGATAATAACACCCAAACTACCACTACTCCTGCAGTCACCAATACTACACCACCACCGGCCGCTAAAACTACACCGCCACCTGCAGCTACAAAAAGCAATGTAGTTTACCATGTACAATTAGCAGCTTTAACAGGCAAGCCAAGCAAATTGAGGTTTGCAGAGTATGGCAATGTTAAAGTTGTAGAAGATGCCGGCTTATTTAAAGTTTTGGTAGGCAATTTTAAAACCTTAGAAGAAGCCCGTGCCTACAAAAAAACCTTAATTACTAAAGGTGCAGAAGGCGTATTTGTAGTTGCCTACGAAAACGGCGTGCGAGTTAAAATTTAATTTTACACTATTGAATTAAAATAAAAAAGCCTTGCAGTTGCAAGGCTTTTTTATTGAAGATTAATTACACGCCACTAAAGCACCTTAACCCTAAACTTTTTGCGTTTAGCTTAAAGCACATAGTTTGTGGCTAAAGTTTTTAAGTTAATTTTATGCAGATGTTTTTTTTTGCCGCAGCATTACAAATGCAGCGGAGCGGATTAAAAACATGGGATATAATATTGAACCTGCTGATTTTAATAAATATTCTAAATAGTTTATAATGAGAAGTAAGAAAATTTATTTCATCCTAATAGGGTTTTTTGCTCTAATTGTAATTTTTATTTCTTTTTTTGACTATGTAGCATATTTTGAAAAATTATACGGTTTTGATAAATTAGATTATCGTTACACTATTAATTATGATGTTAGAGATAGCAAGATAACTCCAATTAGAATTATATTTTCATCCATTTTTTTTCTTTCAATATTTTTCATTTTATTAATTTCTATTAATGGGTTTAAAAATAGAATAAAATTAAATTTAAATACTTACAATACTTTAGGTATTGCATTGATAACTTTCATTTTTGTTTTATTAATTTTTATTTTAGGTTTTTTACAGATAGGAATAGTAATGTAGTTAAGTAGCATTAACGGAACGCAAATACAAGCTCAGGAGATAAATAAATCTTAAAAACTATGAATGAAATAATAAAATATTTTAAAAATAGTTTTTTCGCTTTAGTATTACTGATTTTTGTTTCATGCGATAAGAAACCTGAAAAAGAACGCTATCTAATTCCTGAAAACTATTTGGGTAGAGTAATTATATTTTATGATCAAGCAGGTGGAAAATCGATAAAATATGAAAATGGGTTTAGAGTTTATCAAGTGTCTAAAGATGGTTTTCTCTCAACAAAGTTTAAAACAAATTTTGGTTTTTTCTCTATTAAAGGGGGTGACCTTGAATTTGCATATGTAGATACAAACAATAAGATAAAAAAACTATTACCAATAAGATATATTGAAAATGATCCCACAACACCAAGCGATACAATAGTTCAGGTTTTTAAAATGGGAAATGGAATGAATGGTAAACTGAAGTATAGCGAATTTTATATTGATAAATACTCAAACGCAAGCAAATATTTTTCTAACAATAGTAATAGCGATTTAAAAGAATGGGAAACACTCAAAAAAAAGGCAGGGGTTATTAGTGAGTAGTTGCGCGTATAACACACCATGTCATTTCCATTCTGCTAACGTTTCTAAGTACTCCGCAACGATTGTTCGAGACTCTGTGTAACGTTGTCGAAATGCGATATAAATACCCTATTCAAAAATGTAATATTATTGTTACCTACTTAAATTAGGCTTAGAGCCAGTTGATGTTTCTAATGGCATTATAACATAATCATTGAAATTCGCTCTATAGTAATCTAATTGTTGTTTGGTCATATAACTTGGTAGTTCTATAACATCACCATATTTTCCACAACCAAGTAGTATTAGCAATGATTTTTTTTGTTGCCCTTCAACGTAAGTCAATTCATAATTAAAAATTATAGTGTCTTTCTTGGTCATAATCATGCAATTTTCCGTTTTTTCATCATCAATATATGAATATTTTAATGACGGAAAGGGCTTCATTAAGATATGATTTTTATAAAGTGTATCGAGACATTTTTTTAAATCTTCTTTATTTATATTAAATTCATAAATCTGAATATTACCAATTCCTCCTCCTGAACAATTTAACAAAACTAAAAAACTAAAAAATTTAAAAAATTTACTCATAATTTTATTTAGGTATAGGTTCAACTTTCTCGCCATTTGCAATTCCTCCGCTCCGCTGCATTTGCAATGCTGCGGCACATATTTTAAAATGTTATTAATCTTTGATTCAATCTTTCAACCTCCATAATACTTTCTAATTCTTTATAATTACTTGCCGATGAATAAACCAATTCATGATCTTGTTTTACTAATCCTGCCTCCACAGGATTAGTATGAATATAGTTTATCTTATCCCAAACAAATTTTTAGCTAAATAATTC
>CAIXZI010000463.1 GCA_903923915.1 uncultured Bacteroidota bacterium | reverse complement strand
TAAATTATGAAAACAATTAAAATTATAATCGCGTTTTTATTGATGGGAAGTTTTGTAAATGCACAAACTATTTCTATCAATAATGATTTAAAAACATTAATTAATCAATCATTCGGCTACTTTCCAAAAATGAAAGAACTGCAACAACAGGTTCAAACAAATACCTATCGCGAAGAAGGAACAAAAAGCGGATACTTACCTACCATTAGTGCCAATGCAGGTTACATGTATGTAGCCCCTGTTTCTCAAGTGCTTTTTCCTGCCGGCCCGGGACAATTTACAACCTTGTATTTTCAACCAAATAACAACTTTACTTCTGCATTAACTTTAAATCAAACGCTATACGATTTTGGTAAAGTAAAAGCTAATGTAGAAAAAGCTAAAGACGATATTAAAATTTCTAAAGCAAATATCGATGCCAACAAAGCCTTATTGGCTGCACAAGTGGCCAACATATACTACAGCACTATCTATATTAAAAAAGCGATGGATGTACAAGATAGTTTGCTGGTTACATTACAAGAAAGCAAAAAATTAATTGACAGCAGGGTTAAAAATGGCGATGCGATTGAGCTAGATGCACTTACCGTAAAAAATAATATTGACAATGCCAATAACCGAAAAGCTGATTTACAAAATATGTTAGATAAACAAACAAATTTACTTTACTACACAGTTGGACAAACTAAAATAAATACTACATCGCAAACTAATTTTGATTTTAATGTTGGTTCAACGCTTGCAGATTCTGTAACAGCAACCGCGCAAAAAACAAACCCCGATGTTATACTCACTAAATTAAGAATAGATCAAGCAAAGCATGATATTAATGTAAACAAAGCTGCCGCTTTACCTGTGCTTAGTTTAAACGGTGCTATTGGCTATAAAAACGGTTATCAGCCCGATATTTTTCAGGTAAGATTTAATTATTTGGTGGGCGTTAATTTATCGGTTCCATTGTATCAAGGCGGAAGGTATTTAAAACAGACTAAAGTTGCTGAGAGTACGTTGTTGCAAAATCAATTCTCTCTAGAAAGCACAAATAACACGCTTCGCAGAGATATTGCGCAAGCTTTGGATGATATTAAATTGAACGAAGAAAAAGTGAAGAACACAACCGGCATGGTTCAACAAGCTGAATTGGCGCTTAAAATTGCAAAATCGAGATACAAAAATGGAACTATTATTTATGTGGAATTATTTACGGCACAAAATAATTTACAAAGTGCGCAACTTTCTAAACTGCAATATGAATATCAATTATGTCTGGCTAAAATTGAATTGACTCGTTTAACCGGTGCAACTTATTGGATGTAGATTACTTATACAAAGCCTTTAATTTGTGATACTTTAATTTGGTTGCCCAGGCAGAGTTTTTGCAAATGATAAAACCGTATTTACCATCTAAAAAGCCAAGTGTCAAAAAATAACCATCAATAAAAGTAGCAATAGAGCTTAAGTATAGTTTTACAAAATTTGGCTTATATTTTTTTGCACGCAGCGCCTTAGAAGATATATCGGTAAAATATTCTATTTGTTTTAGGTGGCTATCAATAGTGTAAAAACTGTAATGCAAAATATCTCCTTTTAAATAACCTGTGGTTTTATCTCCGGCAAATAGTTCGTATTTATCATGCGGGTTAGTGCCGCGCCACTCGCCTTTGCGGCTATCCCACAGGCGCAATTTTTTATCGGGATACCAGCCGCAATATTTTACCCAATGTCCGCAATAGTTGGTAAGGCGGTTCATGTAATAACCATCTTGCTGCCAATTTTGCTTAGCTTCTAAAATAGATTTTTGTAATTGTTCATCTAAAGCCTCATCCGCATCAAGTGATAACACATGCGGATATTTTGCTTGTGTAATAGCCCAGTTTTTTTGCTGTATATGGCCTTCAAAAGCATGCTCTACAAAACGCACACCTACAGCTAAACAAATTTCTTTGGTTTTATCTTTACTAAAAGAGTCAACCACCACAACATCATCGGCAATATGTTGCACCGATGCAAGGCAGCGTGCAATATTTTTTTCTTCGTTAAAAGTTATGATAACAACCGAAAGCTTGATCACTTAGACACAATTAGGTTTAATAAAAAATGTTATCGCAGCCGCAAAGTCTTCGACAGGCTCAGACTGACTAAGCGGGCTGTCATATTGAGCTTGTCGAAATATGTGCGATGGTTTTAGAATGAGCATATAAAAATTATAGAAAATTTTAATTGTCCTCCATTACTTGTTTAGCATGTTCTGCGGTATCTACATCCGTTATTACGCGAACAATTTTTTTATCTTTTATAATAAAGGTAGTGCGCATAATACCGTCAAAAATGCGTCCCATAAACATTTTTTTGCCCCACACATCATATGCTTTGATAACAGTTAAATCAACATCTGATAATAAAGGAAATGGCAAATCATACTTTTTTATAAATTTTTGGTGCGACTTTTCATCGTCTTTACTAACGCCTACTACAGCAAAATCTTTTTTACTCAAAAATTTGTACTCATCGCGTAAACTGCAAGCCTGTGCTGTACATCCGGGGGTATCATCTTTTGGGTAAAAATAAAGCACCAACGTTTTGCCTTTATAATCGTTTAAAGAAACTACGTGGCCGTTTTGGTCTTTTCCTTCAAACGCAGGCGCGGCATCTCCGACTTTTAGTTTAGTTTGATGTTTTACAAAAGTTGTTTTTTTGGCTGCTATTTTATCAGAGGCTTTTACAACTTGTTTTATTATTTTTTCTTTTAATGTTTTTTTTGCCATGATTTTATTTTTCTGCTTCCCATAGTCTTCGACAAGCTCAGACTGACCAAGTGCGCTGTCATATTGAGCCAGTTGAAATATATGGGATGATATTTAATTTTTAATAAATTTCCCTTCGGCAATTAGTGTGCTGCCTTTTACAATTTTGTACAAATATAAACCATCTGCCAATTGCTGCAAAGGCACGTTAACATTATTTGTATAGATGTGTGTACTGGAAACCTTTTCGCCTAACAACGAGTAAATAACAACATCAGCATTGCCTGCATCATTATTAAAAGCAAATTGTATTTGTTGTTGTGCCGGATTGGGATAGACTAAGATGTGAGTATTGAGTATTGAGATATGAGATGTGTTAGTAG
>CAIXZI010000462.1 GCA_903923915.1 uncultured Bacteroidota bacterium | reverse complement strand
TCGGGCTTTCGAATCCGAAATTAGATTCATAATTCTCTTTAACTGCGATGAAGTAATTTTAACATACAGTAATTCTTGTCCATGTCTTTCAATTGAATTAACTGTATGCTCATTAGCTATCAAGTTGGCAATAAACCATAATGTAAAAGCACCAGATAAACCGATATGTGTTAACCAGGAACTTGTTGATGTGTTATTATTAGTTCCAATAAAAATGCTTCCAATAATCAAGACCGCTAAAAAATGAAGCGAAGAAATTAAGAACAATGGACGACCGTAATCAGCTGAAAACTTTCCTTTGCGAACAAACAGAGGAGTAGCTAACAAAAGTATATATGCAAAGTTTATAAATCCATAAGGTATCCATGCAGAATTATATTTATTTGGTGTGGGTTTTAACGTGAAAAAGAAAACATTGAAAACAATAAAGAAAATTGAATTTAAAATAAGCCAATACCAGTTTATACGCTTCATAATTTACATTTTACTTAAAATCTCTTTTTTCTTTTCGTCAAATTCTGTTTGAGTGAGTGCTCCAATATCTAATAATTCCTTTAGCTGTTTTATTTTTTCTATAGGTGTCTGAGTAGTTTGATGAGGATTACTGCTGGCTGAAAAAACTTGAGTAGAAATCGACCCCAAAGTACTTCCCGCAGCAACCCCCATACCTAATCCTGCACCTGCGCTGGCTAATGATCCAGCACCAGGGTTATTAGAAATATTACCCATGATATTGACAGCCTGTTGACGACTCCAATCTTCCCCAAGAATACCCATTACTCCTTTATCCGCTTGTGCATTTCTCATCTTTTGCAAATTTTCAATTCCATATTCATCGAATTTATTTCTTAATTCATCATCTGCTATGTCACAAGCAGCAACAGAAAACTTTACTAATCGTATGCCGTAATCGTCAAATATTTCTTGTAAAAATGGTTGAATAGCATTTGAAAATTCATCTAACCTTGAATCAATACCTAACAATTCAATATTGGAGTCATTAACCGCACGTGCAATAGAAGATTTTATTTTGCTTTGAAATTCACTTCTAAAATACTTTGGTATACCATCTTGTTGTAAAAAAGATACATTATTACCAATTAGTTTTTCTAAAAATTTGGAGGGATTGTCTATTTGTATTTTGTAAGCTCCTCTTGCTTTTAACTTAGTTGCTATACCAAGTATCTTATCTCTTACTTGTATCGGTGATTCTGTACCCCATAATATTTCTTCTGAATGAGCCTTTCTAACAAAATAAACAACACAGTTAAATGTGCTAATTCCACCTGTTAAAGAATTTCTTAAACGGCTTATAAAAGGATAATTTTCCGTGTTTAATTTGTACGTACCATTTGAAAATATTTGCTCTATAGTACCTCCCTTGATGAAAATTGCCTCCTCACCTGGCATTACAATTAATGTGCTGTTGGTATTAAAATCTTCTTCGGGTTGTCGCCAAATTAGCAATGCACCATCTCCAGAATTTTTTATAACATCTGCAAAATGCTTTTGTCCACCAGTATAAGCAGACTCATTCGGATTTCGATTATTAAATAGACCCATTGTAAACCATTTTAGAAGACATTAGGACTTCAAGTCCTAATGTCTTTTATAATTGAAATTATCCTTTTTTCTCCCTTAATTTAGCTTTCATGCCTTGAATGGCTCTTTCTGAATATTCATTTTGTTCCAGCGAGCAATAAAACTTTTCTCCAGGCACTGTTATTGTAAAATCATTTGAGTCAATGTTTTTTAGCTCGTATTTTTTTAACTTGTCATTCCAGATGTTAGTTTCAACTGTATCTGAACTTGTAGAAAAGTTTGTAATATCCTTATAGAAATATTCTTCGGTAGAAACCCTTTTGTCATCCTTATTGAAATGGAATGAGTGCCTATATATATATACTTGTGATGATGAGAAAAACAGCCAAGTAATTTGATACGCAGAACTTCTTGGCTTGTGATCCACCTTGCCGTATTTTGCCAAATCAACACTATTTTTTTTACCGTATAACCAACCTTCAAAGTGTACTGGGTCAATTTCACTTATTTGTGATATATCTAACCCAATTTTATCGAGTGCCTTTTGTTTGAAGTTGCTTTTATTAACGGTATTGTTTTTGATGCTATCATATTCTTCATCCGTTAATCTTTTGCACAAAAATCCTTGGTTAGGGAAACTGTTCTTCCCCAAAAAGTACTTTATCACTTCTTGTTGTTCTATTGTTCTTCCCTTTATTGCCTCCTTTATATGCGCAGGTTCAGACATTCCGCTAAAATAAATATAAGCTCCAATCAATAATAAAATAATAAATAATACTCCCATTTTTTTAAATTAATTTGCCTACTCTTTTTAATAATAAGGTTTTCGGCTTGTCCTTTTGCATTAAATTTAAAGCGTTGTGTTTTTGT
>CAIXZI010000461.1 GCA_903923915.1 uncultured Bacteroidota bacterium | reverse complement strand
TCAATGGCTCTTTTAATTGGGTAAACACCCGGTTCAAATCCGTCACCAACCACACGAACTTCGGCAGCGGTAATTCTTTCATTAATGCGATGTGCATCTTCTTTTTTTTGTGGGCCTCTATTGTATGGCGGCCTGGTGCCTGCTGGCTTTTTAAATACTGGCCTTGGCCCTCCTGGTCTAAATGGTGCTGCGATGGTAACCTCCTGTTTTTTAGTTTATACTTTGTTTATTTTACTTCTTCTTTTACTGTTCCTTTTTTAAAATCGTTTTCGATTTCATTTTTAATGATATCAGAAAACTCTTCCATGCTAAAAATACCTACATCTCCTTGTCCGTGTTTACGAACGGCAACTTTTCTATCAGCAACTTCTTTCTCTCCTACAATAAGCATGTAAGGTATTTTTTTCATTTCGTTGTCACGAATTTTTCTGCCAATCTTTTCGTCGCGGTCATCAACATAACCACGAATATCGTAATTATTTAATAATTGCAACACCTCATGAGCATAATCATTAAAACGCTCACTTATTGGCAAAATTGCAATTTGATCGGGCGTTAACCAAAGCGGGAAATTACCTCCACAATGTTCAATCAACACAGCAATAAATCTTTCTAATGAACCAAATGGCGCACGGTGAATCATTACGGGGCGATGCTTTTGATTATCGCTGCCAGTGTATTCTAATTCAAAACGCTCAGGCAAATTATAATCAACTTGTATGGTTCCAAGCTGCCATTTTCTTCCAATAGCATCCTTCACCATAAAATCTAATTTCGGTCCGTAGAAGGCAGCTTCACCATATTCGGTTACTGTACGCAAACCTTTTTCGGCTGCTGATTCTATAATAGCTTGCTCGGCTAAAGTCCAGTTAGCTTCTGTACCAATATATTTACTTCTGTCTTCTTTATCGCGAAGAGAAATTTGTGCAGTATAATCTTTAAAATCTAAAGCATTAAGAACGTGCAGCACTAAATCAATTACTTTGCAAAACTCTTCTTTTACCTGATCTGGACGAACAAATAAATGCGCATCATCCTGCGTAAATCCACGCACGCGAGTTAAACCATGCAATTCGCCCGCTTGTTCGTAACGATATACAGTTCCAAATTCAGCATAACGAACCGGTAGGTCTTTATATGATTTTGGAGATGCTTTATAAATTTCGCAGTGATGCGGACAATTCATCGGCTTCAAAAAGAACTCTTCGTTTTCACGTGGAGTTTTAATTGGCTGAAAAGAATCTGCACCATATTTTTCGTAGTGACCAGAACAAACGTACAAATCTTTTAAAGCGATATGCGGAGTAGCCACCGGTAAATAACCCGATTTAATTTGCGCACGCTGCATGAACTGAATTAAACGTTCGCGCAAAGCGGCACCCTTTGGAAGCCACAATGGTAAGCCCATTCCAACCTTTTCAGAGAAATGAAATAATTCTAATTCTTTACCAAGTTTACGGTGATCGCGTTTTTTTGCTTCTTCCAATAAAACTAAATATTCTTTTAGTTCTTTATCTTTTGGAAACGTAATACCGTAAATACGGGTAAGCATTTTATTTTTTTCGTTACCACGCCAATAAGCCCCGGCAATGTTCATCAGCTTAATAGCTTTTACAAACCCGGTGTTTGGCATGTGCGGCCCACGACATAAATCAGTGAAATTACCTTGGGTATAAAAAGTTATTTCACCATCCGGTAAGCCGTCAATTAATTCTAATTTATATTGATCTCCTTTTTCGGTAAAATATTTTATCGCATCGGCTTTTGAAACTTCTTTACGAACGTACTCGCTTTTTTTATTGGCAAGCTCCTGCATTTTAGCTTCTATTTTTGGAAGCTCTTCTGGTGTAATTGGTTTATCGCCAAAATCTACATCGTAATAAAAACCGCTTTCAATAGCAGGGCCAATACCTAATTTTACACCAGGATAAAGAGCTTCAAGCGCTTCGGCTAATAAATGCGCAGACGAGTGCCACATGGTTTGTTTACCATCGGTATCATTCCACGTAAGTAAGGTTAAGTTGCAATCTTCGTTTAGCGGACGGGTTGCATCCCAAACTTCGCCATTAATTTTTGCAGCTAAAACGTTGCGGGCAAGTCCTTCGCTAATGCTTAGCGCAACTTGTAGTGAGGTAGTTCCTTTTTCATATTCGCGAATAGAACCATCGGGTAAAGTAATTTTAATCATATTTATTTTTAAGCCTACTAACAACGTAGGTTTTAGTTTGTATGCAAATATACAATTTTTGATTGAGATGTAAGCGATGTGATATTAGGTTTGAGTTAAGTTTAAACGCCATTTTAAACTTTAGAAAGATCTAATTTTTTAAGTTTTGGATTTAACTTATTGATAACGGCAACCACAATAACAGTCATTCCGCCGCCAAAAATAACGGATGGAACCAAGCCCATTAAGCGTGCCGTAAAACCAGATTCAAAACCACCAATTTCGTTGGAAGAACCAATAAACACACTATTTACAGCAGATACGCGTCCGCGCATTTCATCGGGCGTCATAAGTTGCAAAATAGAAGAACGAATTACCACACTTATATTATCAAAAGCGCCGGTTATAAGTAACATGGTAAATGCCAACCAATAATTAGTGCAAAAACCAAAGGCAATGGTAAATACACCAAACATAACAACCGCCCACAGTAATAATTTACC
>CAIXZI010000460.1 GCA_903923915.1 uncultured Bacteroidota bacterium | reverse complement strand
CGGCAGCATTATTAACATTTGTTGGCGCTGGTAACGGTTTTATTCAAACCTGGTATGATCAATCTGGTAATAATAATAACGCAACAGCTCCTGCAAATGGCAATCAGCCACAAATTGTAGCGGCAGGCGTTGTTAATACCTTAAACGGACAACCAACTGCCGTTTTTGATGGTTCTACAAGCTATATGAGCGTGCCTTATGCAGCTACAATGGATTTTAGTTCTGCCTCTACAACTAATGTTGTTTTTGCAAAAACAACAGCATCTCCAACGGGTGATGCTGCTATTTTTGACCAACAATATAATGGTGGCGGAAATAACATTTCTGCCGCATTATCATGGAATAATAACACCGGATCTTATGCCCCTTTATCAATGGGATATTACACAACATCTGCCGGGTCATGGCAGTATGCCCCCTTATCTACTGATGTTACAACAAGTACAGATTATATTATTAGTGGAACCATACTATCTGGTGCAGGTAATACCACAGCTATAAACTTATATCAAAACGGTACATTAGCTGCAACGGCAACTAATAAAAATACAGTTGGAACTCAAGCTTCGCAGCCTTTTAATATTGGAAAAAGGTGGGATTTGGGGAATTATGCCCCAATGAACTTGCAAGAGTTAATTGTGTTTGCATCTGTTCTTTCTACAACTGACAGGCAGTACTTGGAATTTAGCCAATCTGCCTATTATAGTATTAGCGGTCCGCCAAGTTTAACGGCTATTCCTGCCGCTGCGCAAAGTGCATTTGTTACAAAATGGTACGATCAAAGCGGTAACACAAGAGATGCTTCTCAAGCTGCAACAGGCAGCCAACCAAGAATAATGAATGCAGGAATTATAGACAGACAAAATAATATGCCTGCAGTTTATTTTCAAGGGTTAACCTATGGTTTAGCTACAGCAAATTTAAATATATACACAACAGCTGCTTGTTTTAATGGGGTTGCAAAGGTAAATGCTAATTTAACACATAACACTATCGTTAATAAAACAGGTTCAGGAGCTGCTAATAATTACCCAGGGCCGCTTGATTTTTATAATGGTAGTTTTCTTGTTGGAAATGGTGTTGTGGGGCAATACAATAATTTTGCCATGTCTCAAACGTTTAATGCCGCCCAGCCTTTGGGTATTTGGACCTATCAATCAAACGGAACAAATGCAAGTGGCGCAAATGCCTACTATAATAGCACGAACGTTTTATTAAACCAAACGGCAACCTATTTAGGCGATAATAGCACACCATTATATATTGGAAGTAGAGCTGATGGGGGTAACCGGACTTAATGGTTGGATATCCGAAGTAATTACTTTTTCTACCGTACCTTCTTCTACAGATAGAGCTTATTTAGAATATACTCAAGGCAGATATTATAGCGTATCTGGGCCAACTTTAGGTACATTGCCCGCATCGCCGGCCAGTGCTTATATTGCAAAATGGTACGACCAAAGCGGTAATGGAAATAATGCCGTACAAGCAACTACTACAAACCAACCCAGAATTGTTAATGCCGGCGTAATAGATATGCAAAACTCATTACCAAGCATTCATTTTGATGGAAGTAGTCAGTACTTAACAGCCACCACTTTTTCTACAGCATTTAATAATACAGTTGGCGGAACTTTAAACACCATTGGCGTAAATAATGGCGCGGCATCTTGGCAAGGATTGGCGCAACAAGGTAGAAATTCAACACCTTGGTGGGGTATATGGGGAAGCAATACCGCAAAATGGACCGGTGGGTTTACAAACGGCCCAGGCAATATGATTTCATCAACTAACTCTTCTGTTTTAGCAAGTGCTTCATTAATTCAATTACCATCCACGTCAACAACTTTGTATGGAAACGGAAGTTCTATATCATCATCGGCAACCACGGCAAATAGTTCTAACTCGCAATCCTTTTACATAGGCTATGCAGCTAATGGTACCGAATATTGGAATGGTTATGGCTCTGAAGTAAATGTGTTTGCTGCAGGTTTAAATACAACAAGAAGAGTGCTGTTAGAATCAAATCAAGCGGCTTATTATGGAATTACAGTTAGCGGCGTTACTTACGCACCTGCCAGCGGATACAATTTATTTGTTAGTGGAGTTGGCAGAACAAGCGCTACAGATAGTGTGGCGGCTACGCGCCAGTCGGTTGGTATGGGTATTATTGTGGGTTTAACCGGAACAGATTTTTTGAAAGATAACGGAGATTACATTACCATTGGCACAACTTGCCCAACGGCTTCAGTTACAACATCGTCTTTTATGCCGGCGGGCGCCACCGCGGGATATGAAAGATGGCTTAATGACTGGTATTTAAACAAAACAGATGTAAGCAGTAATGGGGGCAATCTTCAGATATATTTTGATTTTAGTGAATACGGTGTTTCCGGCGTTCCTACAATAGCATCTAATTATCAGTTATGGGGTAGAGCTAATACGGCATCTAATTTTACAGTTGTTACAACCACTACGGTAACAATTTCAGGAGATAGGGTAATATTTACTTTGCCGGCAGCCAACCTTGGTGCAACAGGATATTACACTATTGGTACGATTGATTATCAAAGCAGTTCACTACCAATAGAGTTGCTAAGTTTTACAGCCATTCCCAATGAAGAGAAAGTAAATATTAAGTGGGAAACCACTACCGAAACTAACAATGATTATTTTACCATCGAAAAAAGTAAAGACGGTAAAACCTTTACTAAATTAATGGACGTAAAGGGTGCGGGCACAAGTACTTCGTTAAAAGAGTATTTTGAAGCGGACTATCAACCATATTTTGGCACTTCATATTATCGCTTAAAACAAACCGATAAAAATGGCGACTTTAAATATTTCAATATGGTGTCGGTTAATTTTAACGGACAAAAAAATATTGTACTATACCCTAATCCGGTTGATAATACAAGCAACTTAAATATAAAAATTAGCGGGTATAAAAACGAAGAGGTGGTGGTTGTTTTACAAGATATGCAAGGCAGAGAGTTTTTGTCAAAGGTATTATTGTCTGAGGGAGATAATCAAATATTTGTAGTTGATGAGACAAAGTCTTTAGCGCCCGGAGCATACATAGTTACGGCTTCTTCTAACGATAAAATATACAATTACAAGCTTATTGTAAAATAAACCGCTATACCCTGTTTAAAACAAATTTTGGGGTAAATTTTGATAGTTTAAGAAATAGTTTACTTTTACCGTACTAAACTTTTTTAGATGAAAATAAATAAATTATTTCTGTCGCTGTTTCTGTTTGTTTTTATTTCTGCTTGGGCACAAAAACCGTTAGAATTATTGGATTTTACAGCTATTCAAAATGGAAGTAAGGTAGATGTAAAATGGAAAACCTCTATTGAAACCGGTGGCCCGTATTTTACCATCGAAAAAAGCAAAGACGGCAAAGAATTTACCAAAGTAGTTGATATACCAACTTTTGAAAGTGGCACCGTATATTCTGATTACTTTGAAACAGATTATCAGCCTTACACGGGCGTTTCTTATTATCGCATAAAACAAACCGATGAAGTAGGAAATTTTAGATATTCTCAAACCGTTATTTTAAAAGTTGAAGAAGAGCAAAATGTAAAAACATACGTAAGCAAAGCTGATAAATCAAATACTGTGAATGAACAAAAAAACAATGAAACCCTGCTTGTGTTGCGCGATGCAAACGGCAATGATTATTATGCTAAGGCTGAAGATAGCAACTTAAATGCCCTTTCCTTAACTTCTTCTATTGGTGCCGGAACGTATAGAATTGTTGGTTCATCTAACGATGAAATGTATAAGCAAAAACTTATTGTAAAATAATTAAACCTTAGTAGAAGTGCGGTAAGCCGTGCCTTTAAACACGGCAACTAATTCTCCTTTTTCATTCGTAGTTTTTATATCATAAATGCCGGTTTTTTTGCCCACATAAATTTCTGTGGCTTCAACAGTAAGTAAATCTCCGGCTTTGGCAGGGCGTGTAAAGCTAATAGTAACATCCAACGCAACGGCAAAAATGCCATGCGAGTTGCAGGCAAAAGCAAAAGCAGAATCTGCTGCAGAAAATAAAATGCCTCCATGTATGTTTAAAAATCCATTTAACATTTCGTCTTTTACGTAATAATGTAACTTACAATATCCTAAACCAACTTTATCTACTTGCAGTCCCATCCATTTACTAAAAGCATCTTGCTTAAGCATTACATCAAGCACTTGCTGAGGTGTTTTGTTTTGTGCTTCCATATTATACGTTCTTAAAGCCGTAAAAATCTTAAATAATTCGGGTAATTCAAGCCTTTATTTAAGAAAAAATAACATTTTGTCTAAGTGCTTAAAAATGAATATTATGTTACTTTTGCGCAACTTATGCGGAAAGTATTTTTTTTGCTCTTAGT
>CAIXZI010000459.1 GCA_903923915.1 uncultured Bacteroidota bacterium | reverse complement strand
TGCCAAAACAGATAGCATAGCACCACTTATTCCATGTCCGGTGCAATCACCAACAGCAAATATTTTTAGATTACCTTTTTGTCCAATCCAATATAAATCTCCGCCAATAATACTTTGTGGTTTGTACATAATAAAGTAATCAGAAAACAACCTTTTAAAGTGCCGCTCTTGAGGTAGTATGCCTTGTTGTACAAATGCCGCATAGTGCATGCTATCTAAAATATCTTTGTTGTTTTGATACAGCTTTTGATATTCAGTATGCAATTCTGTATAAGTAATTTCTTCTTCTGTATAATTCATCACCACTATTGTTTCATCGTGAAAGTTATACTGCAATTTTCACCTACAACTCAACCTAATCTTAAGAAATTACTATGTTAGATAAATTAGGTTAAATGCTTTACCAAACAACTTAATTAACTGATGTAAACTTTTTTAAATTATACCATGTTTTTTGTTTTATCAAAAACATACGTTTAACAAAAACAAAACATTAGCATGCATTCTTAATATAAATCCAATGTTTACGTAACATGGTTAAGTGGTGTTTATTGCAGATTTGCGTCGAAATTTAAAACCTAAAAATGTTTTTCAATAATTATTTTAAGCTAAAACTATTTGTTTTTTATTTTATTTTATTTCAATTTCTTTTTTTACAAAGCAAATCAACAACTATAAATTCTAACGCAACCGGTGGAGGCAATTGGAGCGCCACAGCAACATGGGCAGGCGCAGCAGTGCCAACAACCGGAGCAGATGTAGTTATACAAAATGGAGATAATGTAACGGTTGATGCAACAACTAATAATTTAAACAGCGTTGCTATTAATGCTACGGGTACATTAACAATTGCGGCTAATACTTTTTCTTTAATTGTTACTAATGGCGGCACAAAAACAATTACCGTTAATGGGTTATTAACTTTATCCAGCAGCGTAGTAACAACAAGTCAGTTATTAGCAACAACACTAACTATTGCAAACGGAGGTGTTTTTCAAAATAGTTGCGGAAAAGCAACTGCAGTTAATGTTACAAATTTTAATGTTAATAATGGAGGTACCTACAATCATGATGCTATTGGAAGTGGCACGGCAGGTTCTGTTAAAGATTTTCCGGGTTGTAGTGGAGCCAGCGCAAACAACATAGTATTAGGAATAAGTAGCAACATAAATATAACTAGGTGGGGTGTAGCTTCTCAAAGTCCACCTGCGTTACCAACCAATGCATCTTCAGGTATTGCCTACGGTAATCTTACCATTAACGTATCAACAGCTTGGAGTGGTTCTTGGCAATTAGGATCAAGTGGCACATCGCCTTGTATTGGCTCTGTTGCAGGTAATTTTAGTGTACAAGCAACTGGCGGACAAGAAATGCGATTGGTTTCATCAGCAAACGCAACTGCTTATACATTAAATATAAGCGGAAATCTTTCTGTGTCAAACGGAACCTTAGTTTTAGTTGGCGGAGGTGGTTCTGCCGCTCAAAATGCAACGTACAATGTAAGTGGTAATGTATTAGTAAGCGGAGGTACTATTGATATGAATAGTAATCAAAACGCAGTAACTTCAACCTTAAATATTTCAGGCAACCTTACGTTAAGTGGAACCGGAACTATTATCAGATCGAAAAGTGCAACGGGTACTATAAATTTTAATGCCGTTTCATCTGTACAAACCATTTCATCAACAACCACAGGCTTATCTTCAAATGCCATTACCTATAATATAGGAACGGGTGTTACCACCAATACCGTTCAACTTATAAGTAATCTTACTTTTTCTCCTAAATCTGTTGTTAATGTTTTAAAAGCTGCAACATTAGATTGTCAAACCTATCAACTCTTAAATTCAGCAGTAGCTGCATCTCCGGGCGCATTTAATTTAAATAGCGGCGGCACCATTAAATTAGGCGATCCTAATGGAATTACAGCAAGTTCTGCCAGTGGTAATGTACAAATGGGTTTTACACGAACCTACTCTACAGGCGCAAATTATTATTATACAGGCTCTATAACACAAGTTACAGGTGATGGATTGCCAGCCACAGTAAACAATCTTACCATCATTAATTCATCAGCATCAATAACAACTACATTAACTAATAATGTAAGTGTAACAAGTATTGTAAATCTTGTAAGTGGGCTTTCGTTAGCATCTCACACAATTACAGCGTTAAACAATTCTACAAATGCCATAACCTATTCTACAGGATATATTATAAGCGAAACTAATTTAGCCATTAACCCAAGTGTTGTTGTTTGGAATATGGGCACTACAACAGGCGCATTTGTTTTTCCGTTTGGTGTATCAGGTGGCACACAAATACCTTTTACCTTTAGCAAAACAAGTGTGGGGGCAGCTACCGTTCAAGCATCTACACGTGCTACAGCTGCCGCAGATAATTTACCATGGGCAGGCATGAGCGATGTAGGAACTATTAATGCTGTTACTGATATGAATGATGCAAGTGGTACAGATATTTCTGTAATTTCTATTATTGATAGGTGGTGGGATATATATTCGCCCGATGTTGTTACAGCAGATATAACTTTTAGTTACTTAGGAACTGAAAACACAGCCATAAACCAAACCGGATTTTTTCAGGCACAACATTGGAACGGAACTTCGTGGGACACACCCGTAGGTTCCGGAAATGGTGTTACATCAGGTGTAGGCACAGTTACGGTTACCGGTGTTACTACATTTTCTCCATGGGTGCTTTCGTCTGCTATATTGGTGTTACCTGTAGCGCTTTTAAATTTTACAGCTACGTGCAATAATAATCAGGTAGAATTGGCGTGGAGTACCAGCTCTGAAATAAATAATAATTACTTTACTATTGAACGTAGTGCGGATGGTTTTTTATTTGAAGAGGTTGCTAAAGTTAAAGGTGCGGGTAATAGTAACAAACAAGTAAATTATTTATATACAGATAAACCGAGCTCCAATAAATACCCATATTATCGATTAAGTCAAACCGACTTTAACAACAATAAAAAAGTATATCATGTATTGCATGTTAATTCTTGTGTAAAGAATGAGAACATAAATGTATATATCAATGAAGCATCTAATTTTATGCTGAATTTTGATGCAACATCGGCTAATTACAACATAGCTGTGTTTGATGCTATTGGACAACAAATACTATTTACAAACGAATCTGTAATTAAAGAAGGAGATACTAAATCTGTATTGGTGTTAAACAACTTACCAAACGGCATTTATTTTATTTGCGTTACAAATAGCAACAACACATTAGTTTATACAAAAAAACTATTGAAGTGTACCAATTAGTTAGTCTTTACAAAAGCCAAACATTAAATTTTATTCTTAATGTAAATCTAATACTGAGATAACGTTGTAGCCTACTAAATACTACAACTTTGCGGCAATCTAATATAATATGTTAACCGCCAAACCAATCAAGCAAATTCGTTCTGAAAGAAACCTTCAATCAACCATATTGCTGGTTATTCTTACTGTTATTATAATTATTGCAAGCGTAAAAGCTCAAACAGAAAGAATGTATTACAAACAAAATCCTATAAACACAATCTCAAATAAGTAATTATGAATATTTATACATCTACTAAAAAGGTTCTTTATTTTTTATCTTTTTTATTATTATTTCTAAAAGCAACTCCCGCTACTATTAATTCTAACGGAACCGGAGGCGGAAATTGGAATACAGGCGGAACATGGTCTGGTGGCTCAGTTCCGGCTGCAGGCTCTGATGTAGTTATACAAAACGGAGATAATGTTACAATAAATGCAAATGTTGCTAACAACCTGAATAGTATTACCATTAGTGCAACAGGTACGCTTACTATAAATACAAACGCCGTTACATTTTCGGTTACTGCCGGAGGAACAAAAATGATTACTATTAACGGGCTTTTAACTATGTCTGCTACAGCAGCAACGGCAAACCAATTAAAAACTACTAACATGGTAGTTGCAAGTGGTGGCACATTTCAAAATAGTTGCGGTTTAGCCACGGCAGTTTCTGCAACTAATTTTACCG
Organism: uncultured Bacteroidota bacterium; assembly: GCA_903923915.1. GTDB lineage: Bacteria > Bacteroidota > Bacteroidia > B-17B0 > Aurantibacillaceae > PALSA-968. The sequence continues at coordinate 334 of CAIXZI010000459.1, read as the reverse complement.
TTAGTAATGGAGGTACTTATAATTATAACGCAGTTGGAAGCGGCGCGGCGGGTTCAAGCACTGATTTATTTGGCGGCGCTACAACCATATCATTAGGTACCACAAGCTTAGTTAATATTACCAATTGGGGTGTTGCATCGCAAGCTCCACCTGCACTGCCAATTGCAACATACGGCAATCTTACATTTAACCCAAGTACAACCTGGAGTGGATCTTTAGCACAAGGCGGAACATTAACAAACATACAAGGAAATTTTACCGTTGGGGCAACCGGAGGAACAACGAGGGAGTTTAGAATGGGTTCCGCAAGCACATCTTATACAGTAAACATAGG
>CAIXZI010000458.1 GCA_903923915.1 uncultured Bacteroidota bacterium | reverse complement strand
TGCAGCAAAAATAGACCCAACTGTAGTTTGGGTAGCTGATTTTTTTCCTAATGTTAAGCCTGGTACTTGTGGTTTAGATAATACGGGTAATCCTGCAAATTGCCCCGCAAAACCACAAGATCTTACCACTATTACTGTAGATTATTTGGTTAATCACTTCTTTGCAAATGCAGCGCCTTCTTGTTTAACAGAATTACCTCTCAGTACTCGCCAAGCTTTAATAAAGCAGATGTTAACCAATTGGGCAGTTACCGAATGTTTTCAAAACATTGATGACCCAACCTTAAAAACAGGAAACTGTTATGAGCCCCTGGTATATAATCTTTTATTATCTACACCGATAACAGACGAAAAAACTGTGTTAGATTGGCTTGTATCCGAAAATTTATTAGCCCCACTACTTACTAAAACACAGTTTCAAACTTTTGATGATGTAGCTAAAAAACTGGCTTCATGGCAAATAAAATATTATCCCCTTAGTGGCGATGCAGCTGTAAAAAATGCTTTAGAAACTACCCTTTCTGGAATTGAGTTTGAAGAAAACCTTGTTTCGGCATCGGTTGGCGATGGTGGAATTAATTTGGTGCGTAGCGGATCAGGCATGTGTAGTAATTGCACCTACGTTCCTGAAATAAATATCACCGTGCAGCCATTGGGTTATGTGTTGGTGTATTTTAAAGATGAGGTTGGTGTATTTAAAGCTGGTACAAGCGCACGTATGCCTGCTTTATTTGCTTTGTATCTTTTTAATAAAGACCGGAGAGATTTTATTATTAGTAGCGGCAAAATAATGTTTGATATCGCTATGCTTGCAGTAGGCGTTGGTGAAATACAAACAGCATACGAGGCCTACCGAGGAGCGCGTACTGCTTATGCTGCTTATATTGGAATAAAAGCCCTTGCTGATATGGGTATGGGTATCAGTGATTTTGTTATTAGCAATGTATTGGCCGATGGATGGAAACAAACGCCCGAAGGACAAGCGCGCCTTGATCGTTGGAATAAAATAAACATGCTTTATGCAATGGGCTCTATATCTGCCAGCCTTATAGATGGGGCGATTAAAAAATATGGTAGCAATATAGCTGACGAAGCTTCTTTTGATAAGCTTGCTGATGATTTAGAAGGAGTTGTTGAAGGCGCAGCAAATATTTTAATACAACGTAAAAGCTTTTGGGACGATTGGGTTAATAAATGCTTTCCAGGACAGAATTGGAGTAATACTACATTCCAAACGATTGGTAAAGATTATAATTCTTTCAAGTCTTCAAATACCAACATAGACAATGAAATGAGGGCAATGTATAATACAACATCTGCAGCAGATAATTTTTTACCTAGTGTTATAAATTCTGGAAGTACAAATCCAATTAAAGTTACAGTTAATCAAGGAGATAAGTTTTACAAAATAGTGCCAAAAGGGGGCAATATAAATGGACTATCGCCATATTATGTAAATGAAACCGAATATCAATGGATAAAAGCCAACCCATCGCAACTTGAACAAAAATTGGGCTTACCATTAAGTAGTGTAAATGCCGAATACGATGTTTTTACAATAACATCTAACGCAAATAACAACATATTATTCCAATCTGCCATTGCACCTACAAAACAATATGCAAATGGCACACCAAATATAGTATACAATACTACTGGTGGCAGAACACAATCTTTAATTATAAATAACGACGATATAGATTTCTGGATTAAATCCAAAACTCCAATCGAAACTATTTCACCAAATGTATTACCTCAAATTGGAAACTAACATGAAAGATATAAAAATTAAGTTTGAAAATTACAAAAACTTGAATGATATTCATCAGTATAATCTACTACTTGAAATTTCAGATGACTTTATAAATAACTATCAAAATAATTTCATGGAAAATTATGAATTAGAATTAGGAATAGATATAATTAGGGAACTAACAACTTTAAGTTATTTAGGCACTTTACCTAAGTATGAGCATAACTACGATTTACAAAAAAAAATAAGACACAACCAAATAAAAGTTTTCAAAGTATGCATACCGCCTAGTCACTTAAAATTAAGGGGGGTAACGGAATTATTACTCGGAATGAAGGAAAATTCATTGGGATAGGTGTTTAAAATTTCAGAAAAGATAAAAATAAAAAATGCTTTGATTGTAAAAAAAAGCGTTTTTAAGAACGAAGAGATAAATTCTTTTATAAATGTAGTATTTACTTGTGGAAATTGTAACAAAGAAAATTCTATTAAAATAACACCTTATGAAACAGGATACCCATTTACTGAAGTTTATAAAGGTGGATATGTTTTAACGGTGTCAGAGATTTTGGCAAATAAACTTGTTACCAAAACATCTAACTGGGCATCTTATGTTGGAGGGTTAC
>CAIXZI010000457.1 GCA_903923915.1 uncultured Bacteroidota bacterium | reverse complement strand
GAGGTTCAGCAATTAGGGGTTCAATATTTACAGACTAAAGACCCAGTTGTTCTGCAAAAGTTGCAAAGGGCGCAAATGGATTTAGGGGGAATGGTAAACACCAGCAATATTACCCAGAAATACATAGCCGGAACTATAAAATGGGCTAATGATAATCCCGATAAGGCTAATCAGGAAAAAGTAAACGCGGCACTTGGTAAGGCTATGGGCACCCCGCTTATACATCGTGGCGAAGATGCCTTTGCTACTGATTTTTCTAAAGAACCAGATAGTGAAGTATTATTACAGAAGTATGCCAAAAACATGGAGGCACTAAATCCAAAGGGGGTTGATAGCACAGAATTTAATACAAAATATACTGACGCAAGCGGCAAGGAGGAAACCGCGCCAAAGGGATATGAATATAGTATAACCCACCACGAAAATTTTACACAGGCTAAAATTGATTATTTTAAAGAAAATTACCGGCAAATGCCCCAAATATTTGAGGCCATGAGTAGGGATTGGAATGATATTCGCAAACAAACACCGGGTGTTATTGATGGTTTTGCTAAAAAATATCTAACAAATGCAGATGGCACAGCAACCGGAATGTCGCCAGCACAAGCGGAACAAAAGGGGATGGATGATTGGGTAGCGGGTAGGCTATACAAGGGGTATCATAGCGACCAAACAACCGCTAAATTACAGAACGTTGAATCTAAAATGGACGTAGCTGCCGTGCGAGCTACAACAACCGCAGCAGCTAATGATGAAAAAAATGTGGATTATGAAAATGCTGCATTTGCAGCCAATATCATGCACGGTGTTCCTACGGCTTTAAACGCAATACAGACGGTTAAGCTATCGGACTATCAAAGAGTGGATGAGAATGGGCAGCCGTTAATGGATGATAATGGGCATAAGGTAACTGCAAAAAACGGAATTGAAAATATTCAATACAGACCGGATGGCAGTATATTTGTGCAAACCACCGAAGATAAGGATAAGGCAGCAGAGGTAAACTGGACAAAAGATATAGACCCTATTACAAAATTGCCAAAAATAACATCACAGGTTTCGGGACATGTTTTTGGAAAATATGATGGCAGGGAATTTTATCAATTTACACACCAAGACCCCACTACAAGTAGGCTGAATGAAATTGGTAAGGCGTATAGGGAATTAAACGCATTAGTGCCAAGTGGTGCTAATATAGGCAAGTGGGACCCAGATGTATATAATTTTAATAATTCAAGGAAGCAGTCTGGGCAACCTGTATTGAAATATGATGATGCGTTGAAAGCTATTAATGGAACACAGCAAACTGCACAACCCGATAATTTAAGAATAAAATATAATTACTGATGCCCGGAACTGACGGAATATTAAATGATGCAGACCGCACAAAATTAGATGGTATTGTTTCTCAAATGACAGCAAATAAAGAGAGTGATGCCAATATTCAATTTGTAGTAAACGATTTTAAGCAAAAATACGGGCAACAAGGACAACAACAAGGCGACCCTCAAAAAAAAAGCGAAGTTGGGACTACTACATCTACAAATTCTACTACAAACTCCACAACGCTTGTATCGCAGCCTACTACGGGTTCAGGGCAGGGTGGCGCAGATGATTTTCTGCAACAAGCTAATCAAAGTATTAATAAGCCTGTTGATGATGGGTTAGATGAAACCGGTAGACCGAAACCCGTATATACACCTGCGAGAAAGTTAGAATCTGAAACGGCAGCAAATAGCCCACTAAGCAATAAGATTAATGAAAAACGAACTGCCGAATCTATTGCGGTTAAGAATTACAATATTGTTGACCAAAACAATAATGACGGCAATATTAAGCAGCTTCAAAATCTATATCAGCAACTAAAGGGTAATCTTGGCCCGACTGATGCAAGTGGTAAATCAGATACCGGTGCAATTCAAACACAAATTGATGCTCTAAGAAATACACCCGTTACCCATGATGGACTTATGGCTGATAGCCAAGATGCCCGAAGTGTTATTTTAAAATCCCCATACAAAACGTATGGGGAAATGTATGATGCTACACAAAAAGCATTGACTGATTTTAAGGTTGCACACAAAACGGCGCAGGACTTAAAGGCAGAAACCGACCCGCTTATAAAACAAGCAAGGCAAGATGCCGGTTACGTTGCTGATGGCAAAGATTCGCAGGGAAACGAATATTTGAAACTTAATCCAATTCAGTCTTTTGCGAAAGGCGCAGAAGATGCTGCGAGTAATATCGGTATTGGGTTGCTAAGAATGAATCCGTTTATTGATAGGGCGACAGTGCAAGATGAATTGAAGCATCAATATCTAATGGATAATGTTCTTTACCCAAAACAAGCAGATGGAACCTTGTCTAAGATTGCGGAAGTTGCCGGTAATGTTGCGCCACTAATAGCAGCAACAGCTATTGCACCGGAGGGCGTAGGAAGCGCATTAATGAACGCAGCGGTATTTGGAACAGGTGATTTGGGAAGTGGCATGAAAGAAGGTTTTAGTGAGGGTAAGGCGCAAGGCATGAGCGATATAGATGCCTACGACCATGCTAAAAAAATATCAGACGAGAAAGGCGTAACCGGCACTCTTTTAGGTGGCACTATGGGGCTACAAAGTAAATTAGGCGGCAGGTTATTATTGAATGAAGGTGAAGAATCGGCTATTAAAAAGTTTGCCGGTGAACAAGGCGTTTTAGTGCCTACGTTTATGAGTAAAACTTTGACTGATAATCTTTACGAAAAATCGCAGGGTAGCCAAAAGGGAACGTTTGACAATGTAATTGAATCAGGTACAAGTGCATTTTTAATTGGAGTTGCAGGACATGCTATTGCTAATATTCCGAATTTACCGGATTTCACTAAAAACGTTTTTGAAAACGTAATGGCTAAGAATTATGACCGCATAGGAATGGTAGTTGATAAGATGGCTGAAAGCGGAGTTATTGACCCGCAGACCGCTAAGAATATTCAGAACAAGGCAAGCGCGTATGCAGGGTTACCAAAAGATATGACAGAGCCGCAGGAAGAAGTTGCTGTGCCGATTGTTATGAAGATACAAGCTAATAACGAAGTGATTGCAGATAACGCAGCCGTAACAGCTACAAAAGAAAAGGCTGAAATTGAAAATGAGGGGTTGAACAGAAAGCTGCACGAAACATTAAATACACCGCTTTCATTAGACGAACAGCAAAGTTTGGGTGAATTAAAATTACGCGATAAAGAAAAAGATGATGAAGGAAAATTAAAAAAACCACTATCTGATGTTGAGCGTGATTTAATGGAACATTTGCAAGCAAGGGATGATGCAAGCAGGGCTGCAAAAAAGAAGGAAACTAAACCAGAGGCTACTGATACCAAAAATCCAAAAGGAGCAAGGCTTATTTTCGATACGGAAAGTGGACAGCCCTTAGACGGGAAGGACGAAGAAATAGCCGATAAAATGGTTGATAAGGCTATTTCAAAGGCAAAAACAACAGATGATGTTCATTCTAAGATGAGTTCACTTGGCTACCATTTAAGGGGGCACGCTACCGATGACTTTAATGATTTTGTTCAAGAAAGAATTGACGGAAAAACAACAAAAACCTTTAAGGAATGGAGAGAAGACGCAAACAAAACAACTCCAGATACCAAGACCGGAACCCCCGTTGAACAACAGCCCGCTTACCGGACAATGGACTTGGGTAATGATGAAGGCGCAAAGAGAACACCTGAATCAGACAAAGCGGCTAAGGAACGTTTTTTAAATGGCAATACGCCAATGGACGGTGAAGG
>CAIXZI010000456.1 GCA_903923915.1 uncultured Bacteroidota bacterium | reverse complement strand
TCACGTAACTGGAGAAATTGATTTAACAGAATGACGCGAGATGTTTATGACAGGTGATAACGTTACAATTACTGTAAAATTAATCGTTCCGGTTGCAATGGACAAAGGTTTACGTTTCGCTATCCGTGAAGGTGGTCGTACCGTAGGTGCTGGTCAGGTAACTGAAATTATAAAATAATTACACACTCTAAATGGTTAAATGGCAGGGCAAATTGCTCTTGCCATTTTGCCGTTTAAAAAGGGTAACGGTTTACGGGCGTAGTTCAATGGTAGAATAGCGGTCTCCAAAACCGTTGATGGGAGTTCGAATCTCTCCGCCCGTGCTGAAAATGGTTCTTTTTTTGGACTTTAAAATTTAAAAGTAATGAGCGTAAGAACATACATAGAAGAAACAACTACCGAGTTAGTACAAAAAACATCTTGGCCTACTTGGAAAGAATTGCAAGAAAGCGCAGTTGTTGTTTTAGTTGCCTCGGCTATGATAGCCATGGTAATCTTTTTAATGGATACCGGCTTTAAAAAATTAATGGAATTAGCTTATCAACTGCTTAATAATCTATAAAGATGAGCGAACAAGTAAAAACAAAAAAAGAAGCTCCTGTACTTAAATGGTACGTTGTTCGTGCTATTAGTGGTCAAGAGAAAAAAGTAAAACAATATATTGAAGTAGAAATTAACCGCCTAAAGCTTAACGATTACGTGGCTCAGGTATTAATTCCTACCGAAAAAATTATACAAGTACGCAACGGAAAAAAGATTGCCAAAGAGCGTTCTTTTTATCCTGGCTATGTACTTATTGAAGCCATTTTAGTTGGAGAAATACAACACATTATTAAAAACGTAACCAGTGTAATTGGCTTTTTAGGTGAAACTAAAGGCGGAGAACCTGTACCAATACGTCTTGCAGAGGTTAATCGTATTTTAGGTAAAGTTGATGAATTAACAGAATCTGAAGGAACTGTATCTAATACATACACCGTTGGAGAATCTATTAAAGTAATTAACGGACCATTTAACGGATTTAATGGCGTTATTGAAGAAATTAACGAAGAGAAGAAAAAAATTAAAGTAACCGTAAAAATATTCGGACGCAAAACTCCTGTAGAGCTAGGCTTTGGAGAAGTAGAGCGCGAATAAACAAAAACAAATGGCCTATTGGCAAGATTAATGATGGCGCTTTATCGCTGCTTCCAACATTAGTAATCAAACCCAAAAAGCCGCTAAAAAACAAATAAAATGGCAAAAGAGTTATCAGCACTTGTAAAACTACAAATTAAAGGAGGGGCAGCAAACCCATCGCCACCAATTGGACCTGCATTAGGTGCAAAAGGTGTGAACATTATGGAGTTTTGCAAACAGTTTAATGCTCGTACGCAAGAACAAGCCGGCAAATTATTACCCGTAATCATTAATGTTTACGTTGATAAAACGTTTGATTTTGTAATTAAACGTACACCGGTAGCGGCACAAATCATGGAACTGGGCAAAATAAAACAAGGTTCAGGCGAAAGCAACCGTAAAAAAGTAGGCAGTATTTCTTGGGATGTAGTAAAGAAAATTGCTGAAGATAAAATTGTGGATATGAATTGTTTTACAATCGAATCTGCAATGAAAATGGTTGCCGGAACTGCACGCAGTATGGGTGTTACCGTAACAGGCGACGCTCCTTTTAAAAACTAATTATTAATTAAAAACAAAAAATGGCAACGTTAACTAAAAAAAGAAAAGCAGTTGAAGGCAAAGTAGATGTCAACAAAGCTTATACAGTTGCGGAGGCTTCTAAGCTTGTAAAAGAAATTACAACTACGAAGTTTGACGCATCTGTGGATCTTGCGATCCGTTTAGGAGTTGATCCACGTAAAGCTAACCAAATGGTTCGCGGTGTTGTAACCTTACCTCACGGTACTGGTAAAACAATGCGCGTATTAGCTCTTGTTCCTGCAGATAAAGAAGCAGAAGCAAAAGCAGCCGGTGCAGATTTTATTGGATTAGATGACTATATTGAGAAAATTAAAGGCGGTTGGACAGACATCGACGTAATTGTAACAGTTCCTCAGGTAATGGGAAAACTTGGTGCATTAGGTCGTGTATTAGGTCCCCGTGGTTTAATGCCAAATCCTAAAACAGGTACTGTAACAATGGACATTGGTAAAGCAGTAACCGAAGCAAAAGGTGGTAAAATCGACTTTAAAGTTGATAAAGCCGGTATTATACACGCAGGTATTGGCAAAGTATCTTTTGATGCTGCAAAGTTGGCTGAAAACGCTAGCGAATTGCTAAATACTATCGTAAAACTTAAGCCTTCATCGGCTAAAGGAGCTTACGTAAGAAGCGTTTATATGAGCAGCACCATGAGCGCAGGTATAGCTTTAGACACTAAATCCTTTAACTAATTTTAAATGAAAAAAGAAGAAAAAACACAAGTAATAGAAACCCTTGTAGAAAAGCTTAACGCTAACACAAAAATCTACCTGGCAGACTGTTCTTCTTTAACAGTAGAAAAAGTAAACCAGCTTAGAAAAGAGTGTTTCGATAAAAAGATTTCTATTCAAGTAGTAAAAAACAGCTTGCTTAAAAAAGCATTAGAGCGCGCTAGCGATAGCCGTTTAGCTGATATGATACCTGCTTTGAAAGGAAATACAGCCCTTATGTTTGCTGAAACTTCTAATGGCCCTGCAAAGGTTATTAAAGATTTCCGTAAAAAAGGCAACGAAAAACCTTTATTAAAAGCTGCTTTTGTAGAAGAAACCGTTTACATTGGAGACAATCAATTAGAAGCATTAGCTTCATTGAAATCTAAAAATGAACTTATTGCAGATGTGGTATCATTACTACAAGCTCCAATACGCCGCGTAATAGGTGGTTTAGAAAACAAAAAGCAAGAAGCTGCAGCTTAATACTGCGAAAGAAAAACAAAATAAATAAATTAAGAACAATTAAATAAAAAATAAAATGGCAGACGTAAAATCAATCGCTGAAACACTTGTAAACCTTACAGTAAAAGAAGTACAAGAATTAGCAACTGTTCTAAAAGACGAATATGGAATTGAACCAGCAGCAGCAGCTGTTGTTGTATCTGGTGGTGGCGGAGAAGCTGCTGCAGCAAAAACATCTTTTGATGTGATTTTGCTTGAAGCAGGTGCAGCAAAATTAGGTGTAGTTAAAGTTGTTAAAGACTTAACTGGCCTAGGTTTAAAAGAAGCTAAAGATTTAGTAGATGGTGCTCCAAAAGCAGTAAAAGAAGGTATTGCTAAAGAAGAAGCAGAATCTATTAAAAAAGCTCTTGAAGACGCCGGTGCAAAAGTTGAAGTTAAGTAATTTTACCATATAATTAGGATTGGGTGTAGCCTGCAAAGGCATCACCCTTTCCTTATTTGTTGTAACTAGAACAACTGGCATCTTTTTGTAACTTATTGTATAACCTAAAAACTAATAAGCTTTGGCCTCAGCAAAAAAACCACAGAGAATAAATTTCTCTCAAGTAAAATTCCCGGTAGAATACCCGGATTTATTGGATATACAAATTCAATCATTTAAAGATTTTTTTCAATTAGAAACCACATCCGACAACAGAAATGAAGAAGGATTATTTCGTGTGTTTTCTGAAAACTTTCCGATAACTGATTCACGAAATCAATTCGTGCTTGAGTTTTTGGATTATTTTATTGATCCGCCTCGTTACGCTCTTGAAGAGTGTGTTGAACGTGGTTTAACTTACAGCGTTCCTTTAAAAGCGAAACTTCGCCTTTATTGTACCGACCCTGAACATGAAGATTTTGAAACCATTGTACAAGATGTATATCTTGGTACAATTCCATATATGACCAGCCGTGGTTCGTTTGTAATAAACGGAGCTGAGCGTGTTATTGTATCTCAGTTACACCGTTCACCTGGTGTATTCTTTGGTCAAAGCCGCCACGCTAACGGTACAAAATTATACTCTGCACGTGTTATTCCGTTTAAAGGAGCATGGATAGAGTTTGCAACTGATATT
>CAIXZI010000455.1 GCA_903923915.1 uncultured Bacteroidota bacterium | reverse complement strand
ATCTTCCTTATAAAAACACAGATAATAAATACAATATTTATGGCGGTTTACGTGGCGCATTAAGCTCAAATACATCTTATGATGTAAAAGTTTTGTATGGCAGATATAATAACATGGCTTATTTTTTAGCTGATTACAATGCCAGTACAGATAATACTTTTGCTAATCGCTATAAGGTTGTTTATATGAATACAAATTACTTAAATGTAAATGCACAGGTAAAATATCAGTATAAAGAAAAAATGAATTTTGTTGCCAAAGGAAATTATTATGGATACACTATTACTGACACATCCAATGTAAAACCATGGCATAAACCTAATTTTGATTTAACTTTTTCTGCCAATTATAATTTAAAAAGTAAAATAATTTTAAAGGCTGATATTTTTGTAATTGGTCAGCAATGGGCGCAGCAACAAGTAAATACAACAGTAAATAATGTAACTGTAACATCATTACAAGCAGTTCAGTTAAAAGGTATAACAGATATTAATTTAGGAGCCGAGTATCGTTACACCAAAATGCTTTCATTTTTTGCCAGTTTTAATAACATTGGTAGTTTTCGTTATTACCGTTGGGATAAATACCCTACACAACGCTTTAACTTTATGGTGGGCTTGAGCTTTACTCCATTTTAATAAATTCTTTAATGAGCAAATCCAGCCCTAAAGAAAAGAAATACAGGTGGGTTAAAATTTTTTCATCAGAAGAAGAAATGAAAAACTCTCTTCCTTATTTAAAAACAAGTTCTATTTCTGCCTTCGGAAAAAAAGTTTGCTTGGTTCATGGCACAGATGGATTTTATGCCGTTAGAGATAAATGCCCGCATAACGGTTTCCCATTAAGCGGTGGTTATTGTAATAAAGATAATACCATTGTTTGCCCAATTCACCGTTATCATTTCGATTTAAAAACAGGCAAGGCCTTAAGCGGTATGGCAACTAAAGTAGAAACCTTTGTAATTAAAGTGTTTTCTGATGGTGTATTTTTGGGTGAAGAAGAATTTAACTGGTGGCCTTTTTAATACAAACAATGATTATCTTTATCTTTTTAAAATATGATTGAACAGATAAAATCTAAACTACAAACTTCTATTGATTTAAAAACTTCTTTGCTTTCAAACAAAGAAATATTAAACACTATAGAAAAAATAACTACTGAGATTGTAACCTGCTATAAGCACGATGGTAAAGTATTATGGTGTGGTAATGGCGGTTCTGCTGCCGATTCGCAACACCTGGCTGCCGAGTTAAGTGGGCGTTATTATTACGATCGTCCCCCACTCTTTAGCGAAGCCTTACACGTAAATACAAGTTATATAACAGCTGTGGCTAACGATTATTCGTATGATGAAATTTATGCTCGCTTGGTTAGAGCCATGGGGCGTAAAGGCGATGTGCTGATTGGTTTATCTACCAGTGGAAATTCAGCTAATGTAATTAAAGCCTTAAACATTGCTAACGAAATTGGCATGGTAACCGTTGGCTTTACCGGCGAAACCGGAGGTAAAATGAAAGATGCCTGCAAATATTTAGTAAATATCCCTTCAAAAGATACACCACGCATACAAGAGTGCCACATGTTATTTGGGCATACCATTTGCGAATTGGTTGAAACTACCTTATTTCCTCAATCATAATGCTTAAAGAAGCCATTATACTTGCCGGAGGTTTTGGCACGCGCCTGCGCGAAGTTGTTAGCGATGTACCTAAGCCAATGGCACCCATTAACGGCAACCCTTTTTTAGATTATCTACTAAGATATTTAGGGCACTACGGCATACAACGAGTTATTCTTTCTGTTGGTCATTTATCCGAAAAAATAATTAGTCATTATGGCAACCATTTTAATGGAATAGAAATTGTTTATTCGGTTGAAAAAGAACCTTTAGGTACGGGCGGCGGTATTAGATTAGCCATGGAAAAATGTAAAGAATATGACGTATTGGTACTAAACGGAGATTCTTTTTTTAGCATTGATTTACATAATTTCTATAACAAATATTCCGACGCTGTGGCTGATGGAGCATTAGCTCTGCGCTATACAGATAACTGCGCACGCTATGGCACTATTATTTTAGGCGAGCTTGATATCATTAAATCCTTTAACGAAAAAACCGGGCATAAAGCACCAGGTGTTATAAATGCCGGAGTTTATATACTTAGTCGCGATATATATATGGAAGAAACCCATGCCGAAAAAAACTTCTCCATCGAAAAAGATTTTTTCGAAAAGAAACTAAACAAATTAACGCTTTATGGGTTTACATACAATGGCTATTTTATAGACATTGGTATACCCGAAGATTATAAACAAGCTCAACATGACTTTAAAACATTTAAATATTGACAAAACCTGGACGTTGTTTTTAGACCGCGACGGAGTAATAAACAAACGCCTAGAAGATGATTACGTAAAAATTCTTTCGGAATTTGAATTTATTGAAGGTGTGCCCGAGGCTATAAAACAATTTAGCGATGTGTTTGGTAAAATTGTGGTGGTTACCAATCAGCAAGGTATTGGTAAAGGTGTTTATACCGAAAATGATTTAAATATCATCCACCATTATATGGTTGATGAAATTGAAAAACACGACGGAAAAATTGATAAAGTTTATTTCTCTCCGCACTTAGCTGCTGATAATCATCATTGGCGAAAACCCAATATTGGTATGGCTTTACAGGCTAAAGAAGATTTCAAAGATATTGATTTCAAAAAAGCTGTAATGGTGGGAGATTCTATGAGTGACATGGAATTTGGAAGAAATGCAGGGATGACAACCGTTTATATACATCCCAAAAAGGTTACCGACCCTAAAATTGATTATTGCTTTGAAGGCCTAAGTGATATGGCTCTATTTTTTCAGTCATAAAATACGCAACACTCGCTTTATTAATTTTTTAGGCTAATTAAATTTTATTTTTCATTTTAGCAAAATATTTAAAATTTTAATTAATAAATAGTAAAGTT
>CAIXZI010000454.1 GCA_903923915.1 uncultured Bacteroidota bacterium | reverse complement strand
TATTATTTTTTAGAACACCCGACTATGCTAACTATTATTTTTTAGCAGAACGCTTAACTGATTTTAAAAACTTCTTACCTGATGAATGGCTGCGCTTGTATTTTGCTCCCCTTGCATCTGGTGGCGCCTTACAAGATTATTTTAATTTTTGCTTTACACTTATTTTGTGCTTGGGCTTTCTGTTTTTTGAAAGAAGAATTTTCGCTATTATTTCTCAAAACAAAATAAATTATCGTATGTGGTTTATTTTACTGCTGCTGCTGGCTACATGGGGTGTGTTTACTTCGGGTAGCCGATTTATTTATATGCAGTTTTAGCTTTCATAGAAAAATACAAATAGCGCAGAAATATAATCAAACATGGATACTTGAAATTTTTATTTGCTTTGGTTCCAGGTTTTGTAAATAGCTTGTTGTTGCGGGCGGTTTGACTCTATTTCTGTAAGTGGTACGCAGGGTTTTAAAGTTGCGTGTAGTTGCGCAGGTAATTGTTGATAAAGCTTGGTGCCGGCGGTTTTCCAGGCAATCATTTCATCGCTAACATCTTTTACCACTTTGGCAGGATTGCCCACAATAACTTTTCTGGCTTCAAATTTTGCATTGGCAGGTACAAAAGTTAATGCGCCTATAACGCAGTTATCGCCTATTTCTACATTATCCATAACAACGGCATTCATGCCAACCAAAACATTTTTGCCAATGGTGCCACCGTGTATAATGGCTCCATGACCTATATGAGCTGCTTCTTTTAGCAAAGTAGTTACGCCCGGAAACATGTGTATGGTGCAATTTTCTTGTACGTTACAACCATCTTCTATTATAATTTGCCCCCAATCGCCACGTATGGCAGCCCCCGGCCCCACATAAACATCTTTACCAATAATAACATTGCCTGTTACACAAGCCTGCGGATGTATAAAAGAACTTGGATGTATTACGGGTTTATAACCGTTAAATTCATAAATCATGCACAAAGTTAGATATTAGATTTGAGATATTAGATTTGAGAGGCAGTAAGCGAGAAATACAGCGTTAAATGTTAAAAACTTATACCACAAAAGGGCTACTTTTTTGGCCTAAATTAAGCGTATCTTTGTGGGGTTAATTACAATAAACAAAATGGCAGAAATTTTAAAAACCCGTTTCGGGCAAACACAACGTGTTTTCATAAACACACTTCGTCAGCGTGTAGATCAGTATTTTAAAACCAATGAGATATCAAAAAGTGGCAATGGCAATATGGTTTTTAAATCTATTGCTATGTTCTCTATCTATTTAATACCTTATTTTTTAATTCTTTTTGGAGGATTTCAATCAGAGTTACTTTTGTTTTCACTTGCGCTTATTATGGGTATAGGTATGGCCGGCATTGGCTTATCGGTTATGCACGATGCCAACCATGGCAGTTACTCTAAAAATCCAACGGTAAATAAATTTATGTCGTATAGCATTTGTTTGGTAGGTGGTTTACCTATTAACTGGCAAGTGCAACATAATGTACTGCACCATACATATACTAATGTACATGAGCATGATGGCGATTTAGACGGGCCAAGTTTTTTACGTTTCTCGCCGCATTCTCCTCGTAAAAAAGTGCATAAAT
>CAIXZI010000453.1 GCA_903923915.1 uncultured Bacteroidota bacterium | reverse complement strand
TCATGTTGAGCTTGTCGAAACATCTGCGTTGGCATCCCACATACTTCGACAGGCTCAGTATGACATCCACTTTTATGCGGCTTCTTTCTTAGTTTTCCTTTTTCTATACTGACTGTAACCTACCCAAATAATTACGATGCCAACAAAATAACCAAAGTAAGATTTAGAAATTCCATCATCTGTAACATAGGTAAAGAAACGCTCCCAACGATATTTACCTTCTTTAGAATTTTTAAATAAAGAAGATACAATACCTTTACCCGTTACAGGATTTTTGTCTCCATCTTTCATACTAAACCAAATAAATAATGGTTTACCAACCACGTGGTCAAACGGCACAAAGCCCCAAGAGCGAGAATCGGCAGAGTTATGACGGTTATCCCCCATCATAAAATAATAATCTTGCTTAAAGGTATAGGTATCTGTTTCAGTATCATTGATGAAAATTTTTCCGTTTTTAATTTCTAATTTATTTCCATCATACACTTGTATAACCCTATCATACAAACAAATATTTGATGTATCAACTTTTATAGTTGCACCTTTTTTAGGTAAAGTTATTGGGCCAAAATTATCATTGTTCCAAGGGTAATGAGGGTTGTGTGGGTAGATATGCGCATCATACTGTCCGGCAGGATAATTCATTTTTGTAATCGAAAGCACACCCGGAATATTTTTTACACGGTTCATAATATCAACCGGCATGTTAAGCATATACTCCATAGTATCTCCGCTCATATCACGCAAATAGGCTTCGCCATTATATATGTCAAGCTTATCTAACAAATTTGCATTAGGTACAAATTGCCCTGCATACGTACCAAATAAGGCTCCGTTAGTTTTTACAAAATAAAAATGCTGTGCATGTATTGGTGTAGGTACAGCTTTATCATTAATATATACTTGTCCGTCTTTAATTTGTAATTTATCTCCTGCAATGGCTATGCAACGCTTTACATAAAACTCGCGCTTATCAACCGGACGAGCAACAATTTTTCCAATAGATCTATCACTTCCTTCTAATACATAGTTTGGATTTTGCATGTTTTGATATCCGTACGTTCTTTCCAAATCGTAATAGCTGCGGTCTTGCGCACCAACAGCCACGGTATCTCCATCAGGATAATTAAACACAACAATGTCGTTATTTTTTGGAGTTCCTAATCCCGGCAGGCGGAAATAAGGCAACTTAATCCATTCTAAATAAGATTTGGTACCTGTTGTAAATGGCATGGTATGATGCGCAAACGGAAAAGCCAAAGGTGTTTGAGGCACTTTAGCACCGTAACTAAATTTGCTTACAAATAAAAAATCGCCTACTAATAAAGATTTTTCTAATGATGAAGTTGGTATGGTAAATGCCTCTAAAAAAAAGGTGCGTATTACAGAAGCCGCAACCACAGCAAAAACCAAAGGGTCTATCCAGTTTTTAATGAATGGAATTTCTTTGCCTTGCATATCGGCAACACCGGTGTGTTTAGAGTCTTTATCAAAACCTAAATAAACAATATAAAAATACGGAACAAAAGAAGCCAACACCAAATCGGATGATTTTCGTTTGCCAAAATAACGCGCCATATTAAAACCTAACACGCCGTACATTAAAATATTTACGCCCGGCACAATCATTAAAATAAACCACCAGCGCGGCTTTTCAACCAATTTAAATGCTTCATAATAATTGTATAATGGCACAAATGCTTTCCAGGCGGCAATATTTGTTTTTTGAAAACATTTATATAAGCCTATCCAAGATAAAAGAACGAGAATTAAAAAAATTAAGTTTCCTATGTACATAAATTGATTTTTTACAAAGATGATAATTATTACCTGATTAAAGTTACCGTGCCATTACGCTGCCTGTACTCGCCAACCGACGTTTTATATTGTACCATGTAAGCATATACGTCTTCTTCATGTCCGCTGCCATCCCAACCTTTATTGGGATCTGTTGTTTCATAAATTTTTTGCCCCCAGCGGTTGTATATGCTTAACTTATAATCAGCATTATCAACAAACGCGCCAATGGGTAAAAACACCTTATTTACACCGTGTACATCAAAAGCATTAGGTATATACAAATTGGCATCTATGTAAACAGTATCGTAATTACTCCAGCTTTTTTCGGCAAAACCATAAGGGTTGCCACTTCCTTCAATGGCTTCTAAATAATACAAAAACATACCTTCTTTATCAGCGTAAGGCGATAAATCATCTACAAAAACGTTTGAACCGCTTGGTACAAAAGCAACCGGACTCCCAAAAACACCATTAACGCTACGATATACGTTGTAGCCTGTAACATTGCCTGCATATTTAGAGTAATCGTTCCAATGTAAAGTTGCCGTTAGATTTGGCGTGGGATTGGCTTTTAAAAGAATGCTGTTTGATGTATCGGTTTGTATGGCGGGGTTTTTACAAGCGCTGTCTAAAACAACCACGTAATAAAAATATTCTGTACTGTTGGTATTTACGACAGAATCGGTATATGTATAATTGCCTGTGCCTCTTGTAAAAGCAGTATTTTTCACGAGGCTGTATGTGCCATTTTTACTGGTAGAACGATAAATAGTAAAGCCACCAATAGGGTCGATAGAATTAACATACCATTCAACATCAATATTTTGTTGCGGGTTAACGGTTACATTACTTAAGTAAGCAACATTAGGCAATGGTGGATTTAATGTAGTTATGCAAAATAAATTTGAGGTAGAAGAAGCGGTATCTTTACCTGCAATTGTTTTACCAATAGAGTGTGCCCTCACATAATAGCAATAGGTAGTTCCGGGCGCCAGGCCGTTTTGAGAAAAAACAGTTGCTGTAGTATCTCCCAAATGCGCATAAGCCCCGCCGTTAACCGAATAGAAAATCTCATAACTCTTAACGCCTGTAACCATATTGTCATAAGGCGTCCAATTGATGATGGCTCTTTTATTGCAAAAATCATACGAAGCGTGCAAGTAAATTGTTTTTTGCAGGTTACTTGGAAAAATACTCAATTCTCCGGCACAACTATCTTTAGAAATAGCTGAAAGCGATACCGGACCTTGAGCAGGATTATATGCAGTAGTGGTATAGGTAGTTGGCTGGTTATAATTACAGATGGAATCTATTTTGGTGTAGGTATTAATATTCCAAACGTGAATCATAAAACATTTTACATCTTGTGAGTATGCCGGGCTAATACCCATAATAACCTGCGGAGGCGTACTGTTTATAACACTAACAGAATCTACATAAGGTGTAGATGGCTTATTTTTATCCTGAAAACGCCCGCCTCTTACATTCGAAACCGATGTACAATGTAAAACTGTGTCGATAATTTCAATTCGATAACTCGAGGTATCATCGCAAACGCTAATGGTATCGCTATAAGCATAGTTAATATTTCCGTTTGCATTTTTGGGTAAAGATGCCAGGGAAGTCCATGTTCCAACAGGATACTCTTTTATAACATTATAACTTGTTCCTTGCGCGGCCGGCAACTCATCCGAAAAATTAAGCTGCGCAATTGAAACACTGCTTGTTATTGGCGATAAAAAAATGGTTCTTACCGTATCTGATGGGGGTAAAGTAACACTTGTACTTGTAATAGTGCGCATATAAAGGTAATAGGCGCCGCTGTTGGCATTTACACCCGTAATAGTAGCATTGTTTGTAGCATATACGTTTATTGAAAGTGATTGCGTATAGCTGCCCGCTGCGCTGGTTGCTGCATAAATTTGGTAGCTGCCAAATTGGGCAGGGTTAGGTGGGGTTTGCCAGGTAACCGAAATATTGCCATTAGGCAAAACAGCCAAACAGCGTATTTGCGGCGAGGTAATGTTTTGAGCTGTAGAACTCAAATAAAAAAGAATGGCTATGTACGTTATTAACTGCTTCAAAATGAGGTTACAATACACAAAAATATAACAAATTAACGTGGTTTTTACCCATTTATTATATAAGATATGATAAAATATTTGTTTGTTTTAATTTTAAATGTACTTTTGCCATCCTAATTTTAGTTCTTTAAAATAAATATCCCAAAATAATAAGTTCGGGGTGTAGCGTAGCCCGGTATCGCGCCTGCTTTGGGAGCAGGAGGTCGTCAGTTCGAATCTGGCCACCCCGACAACACCAACAAGGGTTTCAGACTTAATCAGTTTGAAACCCTTTTTTTGTTTTTGGCATTTTTTAAGAAGTTTTTATAAGGTTTGCCTGCAAATAATCTACAAAATCAACATCTTTGCTTTCTAAATCTAATCAAATGAAAAAAAGTATTACCACACTAAGCATATTGCTTGTTTTGGCTGTTAAAGGCTTTGCACAGTTATCTTGTTGTGCAAAACCATCATCAACTAACACATTTGCCATGTTAAGCCATGATGAAAAATTTGTAGCAGCGCATTTAGAGCCAAAGCCTTTTATTTTATCAAATCAATTAGGAAAAGAAATTTCTTTTAAAACACCTGATGGCAAAAAAGGTTATGGTTATGAAATAAAAGCGGCTACACCAACCAATAATTATGTATTTGTAATACATGAGTGGTGGTGACTTAACGATTATATAAAACAAGAATCTGAAAGAATTTACAAAGTGCTTGGCAACGTAAATATCATAGCTATAGATCTGTATGATAAAAAGATTGCCACAAGTCGCGATTCTGCTGGTAAATATATGAGCAGTTTAAAAGTAGAAAGAGGGGAGGCTATAATTAAAGGCGCATTAACGCATGTTGGTTCTAAAGCAAAAATAGCCACTATTGGCTGGTGTTTTGGCGGCGGATG
>CAIXZI010000452.1 GCA_903923915.1 uncultured Bacteroidota bacterium | reverse complement strand
GTTTTATCAGGTGCGCCGGAGAAAAAATTAAGTCGTTTTGCAGATACAGAAACTACGCAAGGCATCTTAGCTCATAAAAAAGAAATGGGTGATTTTGTATTTGACAGATTGTACTTAAACGATGTTGATTTAGTTGATTTTAATACCGAGAATGAAAGATTGAATTTAATTTTTGCTTTAAAAGTAACCTATCAGCGTGTGCAAGCCGGTGAGAAACTTAAATTGATAGATAAAGAGATGATTACCAGAAATTATGTAATGGTATTATCTAAAAACATAAAAGCCTTGCAAACTGCCGAAAAAGAAACCGTATTTAGTTACGAGTGTGCTAATTGCGGCGCGCCTTTTACAGATACTACAAATGATGTTTGTCCGTATTGCAGTGCAGCCGTAGTTGACTTTAACCGCAACTGGGTACTTACATCTTTTAAGATGAGTTAGATTTTTAAGCCGATAAAAAACGGCTACCTTTGTGCCCATGCTTCTTAAAACCATTGATAGATACATTCTAAAAAAGTTTATCGGCACGTTTATTTTTTCTATTCTGCTTATAATAAGTATTGTAGTTATTTTTGATATTTCTGAGAAGATAGACAACTTTATACATGCTTCTTTACGCGAAATTATTTTTGATCACTATCTAAACTTCATTCCTTTTTTCGCCAATAAACTTAGCCCTTTATTTACATTTATTTCGGTTATTTTCTTTACATCAAAAATGGCAACACGTTATGAAACCGTTGCTATACTTAGTAGCGGCATTACGTACAGGCGTTTTTTACGTCCATATATTATAGGTGCAGCAGGCATTGCACTAACATCTTTATATTTAAGTCATTTTGTAATACCAAAAGCAAACAGACACAAACAAGCTTTTGAGGATAAATACATTAATCAGCATTATCAAACAACTGCAAGAAATATTCATCGTCAGTTAGATAAAAATACATTGATCTATATGGAGAGTTATTCTGATGGTGATAAGCGCTGTAACCGTTTTACTTTAGAGAAAATAAAAAACTACCAGCAATACTATATGCTTAGTGCCGATTGGATAAATTGGGATACACTAAAACAAAAATGGATAGCTCATAATTATTACGAACGAATTGCACATACAGATACTTCGCAAAAAAACTCGGCCAAGCGTTATACCGAAGAGTTAAAATTTGGACAAGAAAAAGAAATTGAAATGAATTTTAAACCTTACGACATGGGGCGTATTGAAAGTAAAGTAGAGGTAATGACCTACCCGGAATTAAAAAAATACATTGCCGAAGAAAAAGAAAAAGGCTCAAGCGGTATAGAGCGTTTTGAAGTAGAAAATTATATGCGTACCGCATTTCCTTTCTCTACTTTTATTTTAACTATTATTGGTGTATGTATTTCATCACGAAGGGTTAGAGGAGGTATAGGGCTGCATTTGGCTATGGGCTTATTGTTGGCTGCATCTTATATGTTGTTCTCACAAGTATCCTCTACCTTTGCAATCAATGGCATTATGCCGCCTTTACTTGCTGTTTGGATACCCAATTTTTTATACAGCGGTATTGCGTTTTATTTATACCGCACAGCGCAGAAGTAGGTTATTCTTTTATAAATTTCTTTACGGTATAACCTTCGTTTGATTTTATTTTTATGATGTAGATGCCACTTTGCAAATCGTTAACAGGTATAACACTATATATACTTTCATCATTATATTGAAAACCCTTTACCAGTTTACCAAGCATATCATATATTTCTATGGTTACATTTTTTTGAGAAACCCCAAATTCTAAATACATATTATTATTGGCTGGATTAGGATATAATTTTACATCTAATTGAGACAAAGTGTTTTGCTTAATTCCTACCCCGGCCAAGTTTAAGCAAGATGGAAAACTATTATTATCAAACCAATGTTTTATACGCTTGTTATCCTCAAC
>CAIXZI010000451.1 GCA_903923915.1 uncultured Bacteroidota bacterium | reverse complement strand
AATCTTCAAAAAAAAATAAATTTTAAGAGAAATATAGCTGATTTTCCCAAGCTATATGGCGGCTCTACTTGGTGGAGTTTAAGTGCAGCATGCTGCCAATACGTTTTAGGGTTTATAGATAAAAATCCTTCTTTTTTTAATAGGTTTAAATATACATTTTGTGCCGAAGAAATATTTTTTCAAACGATTATTTTAAATTCACCTTTAAAGGAAAACGTTGTAAATGATAACCTGCGTTATATACTTTGGGAAAACCGAAATGGAAATGTTCCCGCAAACCTTGATGAGACTGATATAAAAACTATAGAAAAATCTGAAAAATTATTTGCAAGAAGGTTTGAATATCCTGCATCAGAAAAGCTTGTAGCTGAAATAAAGAAAAGACTTATATAGTCGGTCTATAAACCATCACAAAATCATTCATAAAATAACCGTCTCCAATATCAAAATCAGCTACTTTTTCAATTTTAAAACCTAATTTAAAATAAAAGTTAATTGATTTGTAGTTTTGTCGGTTTACGGTAAGCCTTATTTTTTCTGGCTTGTACAGTTCTTCAAACAGTTTTTTAAAAACAATAGTACCTAAGCCTGTATTTTGGTTTTCTTGCAAAATATAGAATTTGTGGAGAAAAAAATCTCGGTTATCCTTGCTGCTTATTGAAATAAATCCGGTTTCTTTCTCATCATTAAGCACTAAATAAAATTGTTGCCCCTCTATCACTTGCTGTTGCAGGGCTTTGTGGTTATATAATTTAGCCAGCATATAATTTACCTGTTCTACACCAACAATGGATACATAGTGTTTGTGCCAAATTGTATGAGCGAGTTGCTCAATGGTTAAAAAATCTTTTTCTGTGGCTGGTTTTAGGCTTAACATACAAGAAACAAATATAAGGTTTAATATGTATTTTTGCAGTATGGGCGCAAGTGGCGATAATATTAACATACAAAATAGAAGAGCAACTTTTGACTACTCTTTTTCCGATAAATTTATTGCAGGTATGGTGTTAAAAGGCACTGAAATTAAATCTATTAGAGAGGGTAAAGTTAATTTAGCCGATAGTTACTGCTTTTTAAAAAATAACGAATTATTTATACGAAACTTACACATTACCGAATACGAAAAAGCCTCTTTTTATAACCATGCTCCTATGCGTGAGCGTAAACTTTTATTAAATAAAATAGAATTAAATAAAATTGATAGAAAACTAAAAGATGCCAGTACTTCTATTATTGCTCTTAGATTATTTATAAGTGAAAAAGGTTATGCCAAATTAGAAATTGGTATTGGTAAAGGAAAAAAATCATTTGATAAACGCGAGGATATTAAAAAGCGCGATATTGAACGAGAAACTGCCCGCAAATTTTAAGCCGTGTCAGAAAAGCGCTTGCATCAAATTACTATTGCCGTAATGTGGCTTAGTGTTGCGCTATCTTTAATTCAATTTTTGTATAATAGAAGTATTTGGCTTGATGAGGCCATGCTGTCTCTCAATATTATAAATAGAAGTTATTCTGAATTATTAAACCCGCTTGAGTATTTACAGGTTGCACCTATAGGTTTTTTGTGGATAGAAAAGTTTTTTTCTGAACTTATTCCAAATTCAGAATATGGTTTAAGGATATTTCCGCTGCTTTGTTTTTGGATGTCAATCTATTTATTTTATAAAGTAGCCACAATCTTATTTAAGAATACTAAAATAACTTTACTGGCTCTTTCTTTATTTTGTTTAAACACTTCGCTACTCTATTATTCATCTGAAGTAAAACAATATATGGTTGATGTTCTTGTAAGCCTGTCATTATATTATTTTCTTCTTAAAAACTATAAAAAAGAAAACCACAGATATTGGCTATTGACTTTATTTGGAATATTGAGTGTGTGCTTATCTAATATTTCGACTATAATATTGTTTACAGTTGCTCTGTTTTTAATAGTTGATCAAATTAAAAAACAAAAAACAAATTATGTTAACCTAATAACTCTATTTGTTACATGGGGTATGGCGTTTAGCCTTTATTATTATAGGTTTATCCATCATCATCCTAATAAAGATGGCATGCTTACGTACTGGGGTAATAGCTTTATGCCCTTAAATATATTTGAATTGAATTTTTGGGATTTTTGCTTTTTTAAAACCAAAATGGTTTTTGGGTCTTTACTGGCATTTGGCTTATTTGGCCTGCTTCCTTTTTTGTTTTTTTTTATTGGTTTATATAAATTATTGAAAGATAAACATCGCAAAATCCTCTTGTTGCTTATGTTTCCCACCTTACTACAACTTTTATTGTCTGTCTGTAAATTATATCCATTTGATTTGAGATTAATTTTATTTCAGGCAGGATTTTATCTGTTGGTAATTTCAATAGGTGTAATTTATGTTATGGATTTAAACTTTAAAAAAACTAAACAAACCTGGGTTTATTTACTTCCTCTAATATTTCCGGTAATAGTTTGTGTAACGCTTTTTAAAAATTATCCGGCAAAGGAAGAAGAAATTAAACAAAGCATACAATTTATTTCAAAAAATATAAAACCCGGCCAAACAATTTATGTTTACTACGGAGCAATAAGAGCTTTTGAATACTATACTAAAACAGGCAAAATAAATTTTAAAAACCAGATTATTTTTGGGAATGGTTATAGAGGCTGTAATCAAAAATATGCAGATGAAATTAGAAATAATAAACAAAAATGCTGGCTACTTTTTTCGCACATATTTGATAATGAAAATACATACATTACTACTTCATTAGATTCTATATATAAGAAAGATTTAAGCTATAAAACCTACGGCTCTGAGGCTTATCTTTATGATATGACTAAATAAATTATAATTCAACTTGCCAAGGGTCGGTACCAGGATGTATTCTTGGGTTGTGACTTGCATTTGCTTTATGTTTGGCTAATTCATTCTCCCACTTTGGGTACCAAGATTGATATACGGTAATCATGCTTCTTCGATAATCAATAAGATACATTGAAAAGCATATTAAAAACGCTGCAGATGAAATGAGTGTTATTTTTTTAATGTTATTTTTTTTCATCTCAAACATTTTCGACGAAAAAAACAGCATTAAAATGCAAGTAGGTATGTATGCATAACGTGGTCCGCCAGCCATGTGTAAAGAGCCTAAGGTTGAAAATACACCAACAATTAATATGCTTAGTAAAGGAATTAATTGGTCGATATTTTTTATGCCTTTAATTAGTAGGTATATAAAAATAATACCTGTTACGGCTCCAAAAAATATAACAAGACAATGAAATGCCGGGTTGAAGTAAGAAGTAGATACTGGAGAAACCATAGAAAAATTATCTATTGCAAAATGCCATGCTGTTCGCGCATAATTGTGTTCACTTAGGCGGTTGTATTTATTATTAAATAAAATAGAATATAAAATACTGAGTGCCTGAACCATTGCAAAAACAACAATAATGGCAGCTTGTATGTATTTTTCTTTGCTTTTTTCTTTATACGTTTTTAATAAAAATATAGGAGTGAAAAATATGGATGCCGGACCGGTTAAGGCACCAATAAATAATAATATCCTAAAAAAATATTTTTGAAAAACAGATAATTCAGTCGCAGAGATTATCATAATTAAAAAAGTAATTATTCCAAATATAAAATGAGAATTGGTTGTGTTTAGCCATTGCTCTGGCGCAGTTGTTACAATAATGATTAAGGTGCAAATTGTTTTTTTTAAGGGTGTATTCCAAAACGAATACGTAGTAAAAGCAACAATATAAACCGGTATTAACTGAACTGCAAAACCCATATAGGTTGATACCATTGGCGCACTTTCAACCAAAAAAACTTTTGCCTGCAACGTACTTACTATGCTGTTAAACAAAGTAAGGTAACCAACATGTGCAGTAGTAAAAATTTCGTATAAAGAATGGTGTAGTGCAAACTGATAAAAAATAGAGCCTTCTTCTCCCCATAAACGTGGGTACAAAAGCAAAGCGGGTTCTCTAAAAATAATAAGTAATATACTGCATAAAATTAAAACTATCCGAAAAGGTGTAGTATCTTTTATTTTGTTATTTAACGAGTTTACAAATTTTATCATTTAGGTAGCTTTAAAAGGCAAAAGTTCAAATATATAATTATTTTTTAGAGCATATTATTCCACAAGAGTATAAAATCGAGTGTGAGCGGTTTTTTATAGCCAAAGCAATAGTCTATTTTTGCTAAATAATTTATAAGGTGCATCTATTTTTTCAATTAGTAAAAGAAAGTATTTTGTTTGCTTCGCATTCGTTGCTGGCAAATAAGCTGCGTACGTTCCTCTCTCTATTGGGCATTACCATTGGTATTTTTGCCATTATTACCGTTTTTACGGTTACCGATAGTTTAGAAAAAAATATACGTGGAAGTATTGAGTCGCTTGGAAATAACGTAGTTATTGTGGAAAAATGGCCTTGGGCTTTTGGTGGCGATTATCCTTGGTGGAAATACATGTTGCGCCCAACTGCAAGGGTAAGCGATTTGGAGGCTATTCTGCAAAGCTCTAAAACTACCGAAGCTGCAGCTTTTAGAGTAGATACTAAAAAACGTGTGCAGTATTTTGATAACATGGTCGAAAATGCTACTATATCAGGGGTTTCGGCAGATTATAATTTGGTTTCTAATTTTGAAATAGAGCAGGGCAGGTACTTTACACAACTTGAATCTGACAATGGAAAAAACGTAGCCATACTTGGAAAGGTTTTACAAGAGGGACTTTTTTCTCCCGGTGAAAACCCTTTAGGAAAAGATGTAAAAATGTTTGGCAGAAAATTTACTATTATTGGCATTGTAAAAAAGCAAGGCGAAAGCATGATGGGTAACAGCATGGATAACCAGGTTATGATACCGCTAAATTTTATCAGAAATATTTTAGATGTGCGTGCCGAAAGTAATGAACCTTACATTGCTGTAAAGGCTAAGGCAGGTGTTAGCAATGCGCAATTAAAAGACGAATTAACAGGTATTTTACGCGGTGAAAGAAGGTTACAGCCTGGTACCGAAGATAACTTTGCTTTAAATGAAACTAGTGTTTTAAGTAAAGGCTTTGATGGTTTGTTTGATGTAATTGGTATGGTTGGCTGGATAATTGGAGGTTTTTCTATCTTGGTAGGTGGTTTTGGTATTGCTAATATTATGTTTGTATCGGTTAAAGAACGCACCAATTTAATTGGTATACAAAAATCGTTGGGAGCAAAAAACTATTTTATACTCTTGCAATTTTTAAGTGAAGCCATTTTTCTTTCGCTTATTGGCGGCTTGCTGGGTTTATTTATCATTTGGATAATTACACTTTTTGCCGGAGATGCTTTTGGCATGGAAATAACATTAACTTTATCTAACACAGTTTTAGGATTAACTATATCGTTTTTAATTGGCATTATTTCGGGTTTTGTACCTGCTTATAGTGCAGCTCAGTTAGATCCGGTAGAAGCAATAAGACAGTAAATAAAAAATATGAAACGTCCGCTTATACTTAGTATTATTTGTGTGATAGGCTTTTTGTGGGTAGTTATTACATTTCCTGGCGTATTTTCTCCATCGGTAAAAAAGTTAGGTGTGTTTATGCCTGCTGTTTATGGCTTAATTGTAGCGGCCACTTTTATTTCTTTTATCGGTGTTTGGCACCTTAAACGCTGGGGTATGGAGTTGTATGCGCTTAGTTTTTTTAGCAAGATGTTGTTTTTTATTCTTACTAAATCATTTGAAATGACAAGCTATGTGGGTATTGTTTTTTCTGCTTGGTTTATGATAACCTACTTGTTCTATTATAGAAAGATGGATGTTAATTTATGATTTAATTAGATTTTAATTGAAGTTCAAAGTTATTAATCTCATCCAATGCATTTACAAATTCAATTAATTTATCGCCGTCTTTTTGTGAGATAATATTTTGTTTAACTTTTACCGTTACACTCAATAAATAACTGTTGTTTTCTTGTACTTTTGTAGTAGCTGTGTTTAATACAACCAAGACAAGTGCAAATGTCATCAAGAACTCCGCTACAAAAGCTCTACCACGATT
>CAIXZI010000450.1 GCA_903923915.1 uncultured Bacteroidota bacterium | reverse complement strand
GGTGGCTTTAACCATGCAGGGCATATAAGTGGTGGCTATCACGGCGGTTATAATGGTCCACGTGGCAGTTACGGCGGTGGCAATCATGGCGGCTTTGGTAGTGGCGGATTCCACGGAGGAGGAGGCTTTCACGGCGGTGGTGGTCATGGTGGCGGTCACGGCGGACACCGATAAATTACTTCTTAAAGAAAAAGTAAACAGCTAATATTAAACAAGCAAAACCCATTAAGTGATTCCATTTAATGGGTTCTTCTTTAAATAGAAGTAGAGTAAATGCCATAAAAACAGTTATTGAAACTACTTCTTGGATAACTTTTAACTGAAGTAAACTAAACGGACCATCATTTTCTTGAAAACCTATTTTATTAGCCGGAACCATTAAACTGTACTCAAAAAATGCAATGCCCCAACTTAATAAAATGGTTAACGGTAAACTTAAATTTTGAAGCCACTTAACATCTTTATACTTTAAATGCCCATACCAGGCAAAAGTCATAAAGGTATTAGATGCCATTAAAAGTAAGATAGTTATAATGCCTTTTTTCACGAGACAAAAATACCCTTTATTTACTTACGCGCCGAATTGCTTTAAGTGATGATCTAAATGTTTGTAAACTAAAACACCATATTCTTGCTGGGTTAGGTTTCCAAAGAAAAAATGCGGGTGTGTAGTTGCGCCTTTTTCTCCGCCGTCATAAAAACGTTTTAAAGCGCCTGTTAGCTTTTCTTTTTCGGTGTTAAACTCTCTCTTATCGGTAATAACAAAAGCAGCATCGGTAGGGCTATTTTTTTTCATAGGCTTATCATTCAAAAAATCGTTTTTAAACAAAGGGCCTAAAATTCTGCCAATAAAAATACGTGGACGCTTTACTTCTCCGGTAGCAATTTTTAAACCTTCAAAACAATGTGCCAGCATTTGTGGCGCATTCATTACACCCCATTGGGCTTTGGTTTCAGGTGATAGCACGTTTAAACGTTGATTGATTTCTTCGTATGTGCTTTTATCAAAAATAGTTTTCATGAGTTAAATATAAAATTTTTATCTAATTAATGTTACAGTGCCTTTATACTCTTTGGTTTCATTTTTAAATGAAGTTGCTTTAACCACATAAAAATAAACGCCTTCGGTTTCATCATGTCCGTTAGGTGCTTTTCCGTCCCAAACAGTATCAAGCCCAGTCCAGTTAAACATCATTTGTCCCCAGCGATTCATAATCCAACCTTCTATACTTTTTACACCATGCGAAGTAATAAAAAAGCCATCATTTATATTATCTCCATTAGGAGAAAAAATATTAGGAATAACAAGCACCATTTCATCACTAACATGTATGGTAAGCATAGCGGTATCAATACAGCTACTTGCGATATCAACACCTGTAAGAACAACTATATAATCGCCTCCATTATTATATGTGTGCGAAGGGTTTTGAGATGTGCTGCTTGCATTATCACTTAATGTCCAAGAATAACTTGGGTTGCTGGCACCTGTTATTGTACCTCCAAAATTTACCAATAATGGTGCATTACCGTTATACACATTGGCAGTTGCAGAAACTTGCACATTATAATTGCCTGCACTAACACTGGTTGATGCGGCACTCGGACAATTATTAGCTGATGTTACAGTTACATAGTAAACATTAGTTGTTCCGCTTGGAACAGGCGGGCTATAGGTTGTGCCCGTGTTTACCAAATTAGTTAAAGCCGCATCGCTATACCAATTAATAGTGCCGTTTCCTGTGACAGATAAAGTAAGCGTACCACCCGTACAAGTTTGCGCGTTAGCTGTTACCGCAGCATTAGGCGTATTATTTACTGTAACGGGTAGGGTATAAGCCGTGTCTTTACAGTTGGAGCTATTTGTTACTACCAATGTATAAATTCCGCTTGTAGTTGGAATAATGGTATTACTTGATTGAGAAGATGTATATCCCGCAGGGCCACTCCAGCTATAAGTATTTCCTGCTGCAACTGTTCCTCCAATAAGTGTAATGGTATTGCCCGAACAAACCGTTGTGCTGCTTGCTAACGCAGTTGCTTGTGGTTTTGGATTAACCGTTATATGAACCGTATCTAAGCCTGTATTTATGCAATTGCCAAGTGTTGCTGTAACTGTATAAGTACCCGATACAGTTGGAGTGATAACGGTACTTTGTGGTGGAGATGCATATCCATTTGGTCCGTTCCATTGTATAGTTACGCTGCCTGTTGTTGGCGTGTGTGTTTCATTTAGTTGAATAGCTTCTCCTGCACAAATAGTATTGTTATTAGCATTTGTAGAATAGGATGTTATGCTTGGCGTTTGATTTACTGTAAACGATGTAGTCTGTGTTGCAGTACAACTAAAACTATTTGTTACTGTTAATGTGTAAACACCCGAAGCGCTTGTTGCAACATTAGTTAGTGTATCGTTTTGATAAGATGAATTACCTGCAGGACCACTCCAACTGTAAGTATTTCCCGAAGCTCCTCCCAAAAGAATAATTGTGTTACCTGCACAAACAATATTACTTCCGCTAACACTTGCTGTGGCTAACGGAGTTGGATTAACCGTAACCGTGATAGCATTTGCCGCACTGGTACAAGTTCCAATGGCTGCAGTAACAGAATATGTTCCGCTTTGTAATGCACTTATATTTGTAAGTGTAGTAGTTTGCGGTGGAGATAAATATCCGTTAGGACCAGTCCATTGAATAGTTGCTATAGTAGAACTTGCAACTGCATTTAAAATTAAGGTACTACCTGAACAAAACATATTGTTATTTGCATTGGTAGAAACCGATGTAACTGTTGGAGTAGGGGCAACCGCTAAACTAACCGATGTGGTATCAAAACAACCAAAATTGTTTAATGCAGTAAGTATATAAGTTCCAGAGTTACTTGCGTTCACGTT